>JANNMK010000162.1:0-16857 GCA_031397785.1 Sphingomonas sp.
GGTTGGCGCCGGCAAGGCTGACGGCGCGATGGATGCCTCGAACCTTTTGAAACCGGCGCTGGCGCGCGGCGAGTTGCACTGCGTCGGTGCGACCACGCTCGACGAATACAGGAAGCATGTCGAAAAGGACGCGGCACTGCAGCGGCGGTTCCAGCCGGTGTTCGTCGGCGAACCGACGGTCGAGGACACCATCTCGATCCTGCGCGGGCTGAAGGAAAAATACGAGCTGCACCACGGCGTGCGGATCACCGACGGCGCGCTAGTCGCGGCCGCGACGCTGTCCAATCGCTACATCACCGATCGCTTCCTGCCCGACAAGGCCATCGACCTCATGGACGAGGCGGCGAGCCGCATCCGGATGGAGGTCGAATCCAAACCCGAGGAAATCGAAGGCCTCGACCGCCGCATCATCCAGCTCAAGATCGAGCGCGAAGCCTTGAGCCGCGAAAATGATGCGGCATCAAGGGACCGGCTCGGCAAGCTGGAGGGCGAGCTCGCCAATCTCGAGCAGCAATCGGCCGAGCTAACGGGGCGGTGGCGCGCCGAAAAGGACAAGATAGCCGGCGAATCGGCAATCAAGACCGAGCTCGACGCCGCGCGGTTGGCGCTCGAGCAGGCCCAGCGATCGGGCGACCTTGCCCGGGCTGGCGAGCTCCAATATGGCACGATCCCGACGCTCGAAACCCGGCTGGCACAGGCCAGCGTCGCCTCCGAAGGGGCCATGCTGCGCGAGGAAGTGACCCCGGACGATATCGCAGGGGTCGTGGCGCGCTGGACAGGCATTCCTGTCGAACGGATGCTGGCGGGCGAACGCGACAAGCTGCTCGCCATGGAGGCGACGGTCGGCCAGCGCGTGATCGGTCAGGCGGCGGCCGTCGCGGCAGTCGCCCGCGCCGTGCGCCGCAGCCGGGCGGGCCTGCAGGACCCCAATCGGCCCCTGGGCAGCTTCCTATTTCTGGGTCCGACAGGCGTCGGTAAAACCGAGCTTACCAAGGCGCTGGCCGGATTCCTCTTCGATGACGACAGCGCAATGGTGCGCATCGACATGAGCGAATATATGGAAAAGCACAGCGTCGCCCGGCTGATCGGCGCTCCCCCCGGATATGTCGGGTACGAAGAGGGCGGTGTGCTCACCGAAGCAGTCCGCCGACGGCCCTATCAAGTGGTGCTGTTCGACGAGGTCGAGAAGGCGCACAGCGATGTCTTCAACATCCTTTTGCAAGTACTCGACGACGGACGACTAACCGATGGGCAGGCGCGGACGGTCGATTTTACCAACACGATCATCGTGCTGACATCGAACCTCGGCAGCGGGGCGATCGCGGCCTTGCCCGATGGCGCCGACGTCTCGGCCGCCGAAGACCAGGTCATGGATGTCGTGCGCGGGCACTTCCGTCCCGAATTCCTCAACCGGCTGGACGAAATCATCCTGTTCAATCGCCTCGGCCAGGAAAATATGGCGGGGATCGTCGATCTGCAGATTGCCCGCGTCCAACAGTTGCTCACCGGTCGTAAGATCATCCTCGCGCCCACCAACGCCGCACGCGCCTGGCTCGGCCGCGTCGGCTATGACCCGGTCTATGGCGCGCGGCCCCTGAAGCGCGCGGTGCAGCGGTATCTGCAGGATCCGCTGGCCGACATGATCCTGCGCGGCGAGGTCACCGACGGGGTGACCATCGCGGTGGACGAAGGCGACGGCGGGCTGAAGCTCGCCGTCGGCTAGATCGTCAGTTGCCGCCCTGGCGCGAGGTCGAATCCTCAATCATCTTGCGGGCGCTGTAATTGCCATTTTCGGCGATCTGGCGCCATTCGCGGATGGTGCGGCACACCCGTCCGCGTTTGACCAACGAGCCGGTGACTTCGACGCTGCGGCACCGGATGCGCGAGTCGGGGTCGCTCTCGGCCGTTTTGGCCTGAGTGGCGGGAGCGGGTGCCGCGCTGTTGTCCTGCGTCAAAGCAAGAGCAGGAACTGCGGCGGCAGCAGCAGCGACGATCAGGAGAGCAAATATGCGCATGGTCAACCCCATAGTCTGACAATACGACAGCTTATCACCACGATTTGCCAATCGCAATTATACAGTGGCTATGATTTCAGACCGGTTTTGTCTGCGGCATCATAATAGCGGGCGATCACGTCTTGCTCTGTGACGGAGAGGTGCGGGTTCCACACATCGAAGATCAGCACGGCGCGCAGCCTGTCGCTTTCATTCCACGCTTCATGTTCGATGGTGTCGTCGAAAGCGAACGGACATCCTTCGTGCCATGCACGCGTTTCTCCGCCAACCCGAAAGCCGCAGCCCGGCGGGACGATCAGCGGCAAATGGATGATGGCGCGGGTGTTGCTGACCCCGGTGTGAGCAGGAATGCGGGTATGCGGGCGCAGCAGCGAGAAAAAGGCGCTGGGCGCACGGCCGGGAATGCGCGCACCGGGAACCGCGGCGAGCGCGGCGGCGGTGGCCGGACAGCCATCGATTACCGGCTGATTCGGCAAGCCGTATTCCCACAGGAAGCAGGCGCCCCAGTCGAGACTGTTGTCGAGGCCGGTCCATTTATTGTGCGGCGTGCCGCCGTCGAGCCGGACATAGGGTCGCAACGCCATGTCCCCTGCGGCCAGCAACGCCTCGAGCTCGGCGCGGATCGCAGGCGTGCTGGCGGCGAGACCGGCGAACCAGGGAAAATGGCTGTCATCGAAAAATTCATCGGCAGGCAGAAAGGGATAATAGAGCCCCGCGCATTCATTGCGGAACACAGGCCGACCGCGTGTTGCATGATCGATAAAGGCGCGGGCGCGGCGGCGGGCGGTGCCGTCCATCGTCGACAGGGTGCCGGCGAGCGCCGATTCGACTCCTTCGCTAAGCCGACGTCCGCAGTCGGCGATATAAGCACGCGCGCCATCAAGTACTGGTGCAAGATCGGCGGGGACGGGGGCAAATTGTTCGGCCATTTGCAGCACGCCCGACCAGGCGAAAATGGCGTCGCCCTCCTCCCCCAGCCGCTGATGCAATTCGGCCTTGCGCAGCCAGACCATGAAATCGGTCCGATCGATAGCCAGCGCCGATTCGAGGGCGGCGCGTTCCCCCGCATCATCGCCGAGTCCGCGGCGGGCTCGGGCAAGATTGCGCCATAGCGGGACGGCAACAGGGTCTGCATCCACGGCCGAAGCAAAAGACCGTTCGGCGGCAGCAAAATCGCCGCGCGCCAAGGCATCCATCCCGGTGCGGTTGGCGATGTGCGGATCGATCGATCGGTCGACGCTGGTCATTATGCTGGCGTAGCGACTGCCGCAGCAGTCCTCAAGCGGGGATGGCGCTCACGCGCTATGCTTGCGTGCTTACGATCGGCGAGGCAAAGTCATGATATGACCGCAGTGCCAGATTTCGACCCGGCCGACGCTCGCTGGGTGGCGCATCGTTATGAACGGGTCCGCGACGAGGTGCATTTCCGTTTTGTGCCGCGCGCCGAGCACGGCGGATTTCCCTTCCTGACCGAGGAATATGTCGGCGCGCATCCAGCCGTGCGCATGTCACGCGCGGAGGCGGTCGCTGCGGTGGGGCGTGACCAGCCTGCCCCGCGGCTGATCTTTCATTCGGCCTTTTGCGGATCGACATTGCTGTGCCGCGCCTTCGATTCCCCCGGATTGGCAATGGGGTTGTCCGAACCCGTCATCCTCAACGATATCGTTGGTATCAGGCGGCGCAAGGAGGCGGACCCAAAGCGGATCGCCCAGCTGCTCGACGAAACGATGCGACTGCTGGCACGGCCATGGGGCGACGGCGAGGCAGTGGTGGTCAAACCGTCCAATATCCTCAATCCACTGGCTGCCGGGATGCTTGCCCTTCATCCCGACGCCAAGGCATTGCTGTTACACGCCCCCCTTCCTGTGTTTCTGGCATCGGTCGCCCGCAAGGGGATGTGGTGCCGGTTGTGGGCGCGTGAACTGCTCGAAGGATATCTGGGCGACGGGGTAGTCGCTCTGGGCTTTGCATCGGACGATTATTTCCGGCTGACCGATTTACAGGTGGCAGCGGTCGGCTGGCTGGCCCAGCACCGACTGTTTGCGGCGATCGCAGAACGCTTTGGTCCGGAAAGGATATTGGCGGTCGACAGCGAAGCCATGCTGGCAGCGGCGGGGGCAAATATTGAACGCATAGCCCTGCATTTTTCGATAGCGGTCGATAGCAGATTGGCGGCGGAGATTGCCGGTGGTCCGGCTTTTACCCGACACAGCAAATCCCGCGAGGCGTTCGATGCAGCGGCCCGGGCAGCGCAGCGCGCGGCGGCCGAGGCGGCACATGGCGACGAGATCGCCAAGGTCACGCAATGGGCTGGGGCGGTGGCCGAGGCGGCGGGCATTCCACTTTGATATTGGTTTAGATTACGGAACAGACCCAGTTTGCCCACCGTTACGCTGTGGGCGACAATCATGCCCTCGCTCGAAGCGAAAGCCAGTGGACAGTCGGCACGACCGCGGCAAAAAAAAGGGCGGACCTTGCGGCCCGCCCCGTTTTTTCGTCTGATACTGTTCGGTCAGAACTTGAGCTTGACCGCAACAGCGTAGCTGCGACCCAGCGCGTCGTAGGTCGACGGATAGGTGTTACCGCTATTGAACGAGGTCGAGCCAACATCGGCACCGACCAGCGGTGGCTTTTTGTTCAGCAGGTTTTCGACTGTCAACGTCATCGTCAGATTGTCGCTGATGCTGAAACGACCGGTAAGATCGAAATAGTCATAAGAGCCGATCTCGTTGAAGTTGACTGCACGCCCCGCGAGGTTGCCGACGCCGGTTGCAGGCAGGTTGCCCGAGAAGGCATCGCCATCTTCGTAGGAAACGGCGTCGATGTGGCGCCACAGCAACGAGATGTCGATTGTTTCGAAGCTGAGCGTCGTGCGGAACGTGGTCTGCCACTCTGGCTGGATCGAGGCGCAGTTGGCCGAATAGATGCCAACACATTCACGATTGACGGCATTCGGATCGAGCGTGTTCGAATTGAACGTCGAACTGTCGGTCCAGTTGCCCGATAGCGCCATCGACAGATCGGCAAAGCCGATGTCGCGACGATAGTTCACCGAGAAGTCGATACCGTTGGTGGCAAGTGCCCCGAGGTTCGACAGCGCGAGGAACAGGCCAGGCGTGGTTGCAGGATCGCCGTTGAGACCGCCAGTCAGCGGATCACGACGGATAACCAGACAGGCCGGATTGGTGGCCGACAGGTTGGTACCGGCAAAACAGGCATCGACGGCCGCGCCGGGATCCGGCGTGGTGATCGCACCCGAAATCTCGATATCATAATAGTCGACAGTCACGCTGAGACCGGGAATGAAATCAGGATCGAACACGACACCGATGGTGTAGCTGTTCGAGGTTTCCGGCCCGAGCAGAAGGTTGCCGCCCGAGGTGGCATTGGCCTGGCTGGCGATCGGCTGGGCGATCGAGTTGATGTTGCCCGCGGTTGCACCCTGAGCAAGGCAGACGTCGCGCAATGTGCCGGCCGGGTTGGCGCGGATGCGGACACCGGCATCGTTGAACACGGCGCAGGGATCGTTGGCGAGGCTCGTCAGGCCGGTATTCTGCGGCGAGAACAGTTCGGCGATGTTGGGCGCACGAACCGCGCGGGCATAGGACCCACGGATCTTGAACGCTTCAACAGGGCTCCAGCTACCACCGACCTTGTAGGTGGTGGTGTTGTAGGACGGGCTGCCCGCGGCTTCGACCGAGTAGGCCGAATAACGGATACCAGCTTCGAGCGTCAGATCGTGGAAGAAGGGACGATCCTGGACCAGCGGCACGATGATTTCGCCGATGGCTTCGTAAACGTCATACCCGCCGTCGATCGCGGGATCGGCACCACCGGCACCGCCGAGATCGCCAGCTGCTGCGAGCGTGTCCGATTCCTGGCTGGCGCCATAGTTGCGATATTCACCGCCGACAGCGAAAGCGATCGGATCGGCAGCAAACGGCGAGGAAACGCCGAAATCGCCGCTGATCGTGCCGCGCGCCTGAGCCAGCGAGCTGACCGTACGGACCGTCGAATTGGCGGTCAGGAAGCTCGCTGCACCGGTAAGGCCACCGATCTGCGGGGTGAAGAAGTTGCCCGGGATACAGCCGTTGGTCGGATCGATACAGGTATTGATGTTGGTCGAGCGAATCGACTGACGGATACGCGAATTGAGCGTGTAGTTCTGGATCACTTCCAGATTTTCCGATTCGCCATACGAACCGAACACATCCCAGCTGATCGTATCGGTGATGCCGCCGCGTGCGCCGACCTTATAGTCGAACACGGTGGTGGTGTATTCAGAGATACGCGGGCCGACTTCTTCGGCACGGCGGAACAACGCGGTCGTGATTTCCCGATAATTCGGGTCGGTCGGGCTGGGCGCCAGGGCTGCGGCGGCGCACTCGGCCGGGGTCAGCGTCTGGGTTCCGGCGAGCGTGGGGTTCGAATCATTGGCAGCGCAGAACTGGTTGCGGATGCCGGCCGGCAGATAAGGGTTCGACAGCGGCAGCTGGACGGCGATACCGAACGAGCCCGACGGTGCGATAATGGTTGACACGGTGTTCTTCGAGAATAGGCCGCGCGTGTAGACTTCGATCGAGTCCGACAGCTCATAGCGGCCGGCGCCATAGATGTTGAACCGTTCGAACGGGGTCTGGAAGATGTTGAACGGGTTGAAGTTGTACGGCGCATAGGTCGGGACGAGCGACTGGCCGTCCGGCGCAATCTGCAGCGTGCCCGAGCCGGGGACCGAGAAACGCGACGGGATCGACGTGCCCGAACCCGATGGGCGGCCCGAGAACGACCCGATGTTGAAACGCGAAACGTCGCGAGCGCCCTGATAGACTGGATCGGCTTCCTGGTAGCCGACGCTCAGCACGACGTTGCCGCGGCCATCGTCGAAATTGGCACCGGTGGTGACATCGAGACGGAAGGTTCCGCCGTCGCCTTCTTCGGTGATCTGGTAGCCGCCATTCACTTCGATACCCGAGAAATCCGAGCGGGTGATGAAGTTGACCACACCTGAGATTGCGTCGGCACCATAAGTGGTGGACGAGCCACCGGTCAGCACGTCAACGCGCTCTATCAGTGCAAGCGGTACGTTGTTGAGATCGAAGCGGCCGTTAAGTTCGGCAGGGACGATACGCGTGCCGTCGAGCAGGACAACGTTGCGGTTCGAGCCGAGGCCACGCAGGTTGACGAACGACGCGCCGCCGTTGCCGTTGTTCACCGCAGAACCGATCGACGGGACGACACCGGGGATTTCGCGAAGGATTTCTTCGGCAACGTTCGACTGAAGCAATTCGATTTCGTCAGCGCTGGTTGCGTTAACCGGCGACGAACGCTCGAGGTTGGGGTTGGTGATGAGCGAGCCGGTAACAACGATGTCGTCGCTGGTCGCTTCTTCCTCGGCGGGCGCGTCCTGGGCGAATGCCGGGGTGGCGAGCAGCGCGAGGCCGAGCACCAGCGGCGCAGAGCCTGCCTTGAATTGCGCGATACGTGATGTCTTCACAGTCCAGTTCCTTATGTCCACGACACTGACTGTCGCCATGTCTGGTTGCTTCCCCCTGGCGTGGCGCGCGCGATCAATCACGCGCACACTCCGCCGGTTGTCGTCACGAGTGACGCCGGTATGCTGGCGAGTAAAGGGACTAAAGCACGGTGAGCCGCCCATTTTTCCCGCTATGTGGCGTTATTGTCACAGGAATGACGCACTGCACTGTGCTGAATTGCGCGAAATGCTGCGATTGCGAAATAATGTTGCGGGCGGAACGCTTACGCAACGATTTCATCCTCAGCAGTCGATCGGTCGGCTGCCATCGGTCCTGCGTTCAGTTGGCCGTCATTGGCCCGGCAATGCGCTGCGGATCGATCCGCGCCGCACGCCACCGCATTCCCCAGTGCATGTGCGGGCCCGACACCCGGCCGGTCGCGCCAACCAGCCCAAGCTGCTGCCCTTGACGGACAACATCGCCGACCTGAACATCGAGGCGGCTGGTATGGAGGAAAGCGCTCGACAGGCCCATGCCGTGATCGACGATCAGCAGATAGCCTTCGAGCGTGAAGGGTGTTTGCGCCGCCAACGTGACGACGCCGTCGGCAGGGGCGACGAACGGCGTGCCTGTGCCGGCCGCGATATCCGTGCCGCTGTGAAATGCGCCGGGTTCGCCACGATAGACGCGTTGCGCCCCAAACTGCCCGGATATCCGGCCGCGCACCGGCCAGATGAAGCTTTGCCGCCATCCGTCGCTTGTCACCGCCATCGCCCGGGCCGCGAGGATGGCGGCGAGTTCGCCATCGCGCCGGGCGCGAAACTCTGCCGTCGTTGCCGCGCCGCCGGTCATCCGCGCGTTCACATTTTCGATTCGCCAGGCAAAGGGCGCGACAGCGATGCGCCGTTCGACCACACCCGCCGCATTGGCCGCGACCAGCAGTGCCGCAGCAGGGGCATCGCGGTCGAACGCCAGCACGAAGCCGCCATCGTCGGCAAGCCGGACTGACGTGCCATCGAGCGAGAGGGTAGCGCCAGCCGAAACGGAGCCGCGCAACAGCCCGCCCTGCGACGCAGCGCTGCTATCGAGGTCAAGCACCGGTGGGCGGGGTATCTGGCGTGGCGGCGGGGGCGGGGGTGGGGGTGGGGGCAACGGACGAGCAAGCGCCGTCACAGGGGCAAGCGCACTTCTGCCAGCTGGCGCAATACAGCTCGCCAGCACAATCAATAGCGGGAGCAGTTTCGCGGCACGCAAGAGGACAGAAGGACGATCGCCCATCGTCAGTCGGAAGCGGCAGGACGGCGACCAGCGATCGCTTCTACTGCGAGAGCGCAACTGGCATAGGCCTCTTGCCTGCCCACCGACCAGTAGCGCACTTCTTCGAGCGCGATGCGCGCGCCGCTCTGGGCGCAAATGACATGGTCACCATGGCTGAGCATATGAAAGCCGTTGGGGCCATAGCGGAGCTTTGCAGGCCGGGAGTTTGCAGACATCAACATGGTTTAAGCGTGGCGCGTGGCGGGAGATATTGCAAGCCGCCCGGGCGTATTGCTCATGCAGGTTCGTCAAACAATCCGGGCTGGCCGCCGGGCGCAGCTTTGGGTTTGCGCGCGGGGGGCGCAATCGTCCCGGTGGCGAGCGTCACTGCCACTTCGCCATCGGCAAACGCCAGCGACAGATGTGCAACGCTGCGCGCAACAGACGCACTGGTGACGATCCGCCCCGACGCATCGCTGACCATCGCGTAGCCGCGGGCGAGAAGCGCACGCGGATCGAGCGAGCCGGCCAACCGCCACAAAGCATCCAGCCGTTCGAGCGCCGCAGCCAGCCGTTGTGTCACCAGCGCAGGCCGCAGCGCACCTGCATGTTGCGCATAATTCTGGCGGGCATGGGCCAGCGCAAGGGCGAGGCTCTGCGGCAGACGTTCGCCCCAATCATCGAGTCGCTGGCGTTGCGGCGCGACTAACCGGTCGAGCCCGGGCAGCCGTGCTGCCGCCGCATCGAGACGCTCCCTCGTCTGGGCTGCGACACGCGCCCATGCGCGATCGTTCCGGGCACGGAGATCGGCGATCACCGCCACCAGATCGGCACGGACCGGTACCGCCAGTTCGGCAGCAGCGGTGGGCGTCGGCGCCCGCCTGTCAGACACGAAATCGATCAGTGTGGTGTCGGTTTCATGGCCGACGGCGGAAATCAGCGGGATGCGGCAATCGGCCACCGCGCGCACCACCACCTCTTCGTTGAATGCCCACAGATCCTCGACCGAGCCGCCGCCGCGCGCGACGATGATCAGGTCGGGGCGCGGTACCGGGCCATCCGGGCCGAATTCGTCAAAACCGCGGATCGCCGCCGCGATCTGCTGCGCCGAACCATTGCCCTGGACGATGACCGGCCAGACGATGACCTGCGTCGGGAAACGGTCGGCAAGGCGATGCAATATATCGCGGATCACTGCGCCGGTTGGTGAGGTGACGACGCCGATTACGCGCGGCATCGATGGCAGGTCGCGCTTGCGCGCTGCGTCGAACAATCCTTCAGCCGCCAACCGCGCCTTGGTCTTTTCGAGCAGAGCGAGCAGCGCGCCTTCGCCCGCCAGTTCCAGCGCATCGACGACGATCTGATATTTGCTTCGACCGGGATAGGTGGTGATCCGCCCGGTCGCGATGACGTCGAGCCCGTCTTCGGCACGGAACGGGATACGCGCCGCAGCCCCCTTCCACATCACCGCGTCGATCAGCGCGTCGGCATCCTTCAGCGCCATGTAGACGTGACCCGATGCGGCGCGTTTGAAGCCAGATATTTCGCCACGCACCCGGACATGGCCGAACCCCTGTTCGACCATCTGTTTCAATGCCTGCGACAGATCCGAGACGCTGACCGGGGTGCTGTTGTCACCAGGCGGCGAGCGGGCTACCAGCGCGGCGTCGTCGCCACGGCCGTCGTTGCCGATCGGGAGCCCTGAACCCTGCAATGCATATTCTCCTGATCGGATCCGGCGGGCGTGAACATGCCCTTGCCTGGCGATTGGCGCAATCGCCGCGCTGCACCCGGCTGATTGCCGCTCCGGGCAATCCGGGCATAGCGCACCACGCGAGATGCGTCGCGCTCGATAGCAGCGATCACGCCGCCGTCATCGATTTTTGTCGTGAAGAGGCGATCGACCTGGTCGTCGTCGGCCCCGAAGCACCATTGTGCGACGGTCTGGGCGATGCGTTGCGTAGCGAAGGCTTTGCCGTGTTCGGACCTGATGCGGCGGCAGCGCGGATCGAGGGCAGCAAAGGCTTTACCAAGGCGCTGTGCGCGCGCGCCAATATCCCGACCGCGGCGTGGGTGCGGTGCGGATCGACCGGCGAAGCGCTGGACGCATTGGGTCGATTCGGCCTGCCGGTGGTCATCAAGGCCGACGGGCTGGCGGCGGGCAAGGGCGTCGTCATCGCCGAGACGGCAGACGAAGCCGCAGCGGCGGTGCGCGAGATGACGGCGAACGGCGCGCCGCTGGTCATCGAGGACTATATGACCGGCGAGGAAGCCAGCCTGTTCGCGCTATCAGACGGCGTATCGGTGGTCCCATTCGGCAGCGCGCAGGACCATAAGCGGGTCGGCGATGGCGATGTCGGGCCGAATACGGGGGGCATGGGCGCCTACAGCCCGGCGCGGGTGCTGACGCCCGAGCTGGAAGCACAGGCGATGGCAGATATTGTCGGGCCGACAGTCGCGGCGCTGGCGGCCTCCGGAACCCCCTATATCGGCGTGCTTTACGCCGGGCTGATGCTGACCGCGGACGGGCCGAAACTGATCGAATATAATTGCCGGTTCGGCGACCCTGAATGCCAGGTGCTCATGCCGCGGTTCGATGGCGATCTTGCTGCCCTGATGTATGCGGTGGCGACGGGCGGTCTTGCGTCTTTCGGCCCGATCGGATTGGCTGATACGGTCGCCCTGACCGTCGTGATCGCGGCTAATGGCTATCCCGGCGTCGTGGCGAAAGGCGGACGGATCGCGATACCGTCGGCTGACCACCTCAACGGCGCCACCGTCTTTCATGCCGGAACCGCTGTCGATGACGAGGGTCATATTGTCGCCGATGGCGGGCGGGTACTGAATGTCACGGCGACCGGCGACAGCGTGGCAGCCGCGCGGGCGCACGCCTATCATGCAGTAGACGCCATCGATTTTGCCGATGGTTTCAGCCGCCGCGACATTGGCTGGCGCGAGGTCGAGCGCGAAGCAGCGCAGCCCCGGGTCGATTGATTGCCAAAGCGTCACGATTGCGGCAAGCCTGGCGCCACTAGACGCCAGATTGGACGGGGAATGATGCAGTGAGCCCTTTGATCAAATTCATCATTGGCGGCAGCGCCACATCGCTGATGGCGCTGGCAGCGCATAGCTGGCTCGATACCGGCGGGCGGTTTGCCGACCGGCTCCAGTCGGACAGCGAAACCGCGCTTGGCAACGCGGGCGGTGTCGGGACCATGCTGAGACTGGAGCGCGATCCTTCGCTGCGCCGGATCGCCATCCTGTCCGGCCCCGCCGACGCCCCGACCCGCGAGCGCCTGTTGTCCGCAATCCGCGCGGTTCCCGGTATTGCCGACGCGCGCTGGGCGGCCGATACGTCTGCCGCTCCCCCGGCATTGCAAGAGGCGAACTGAGCGATGACATTGCTGATCGAATCCTTGCTCGTCCTGCTGCTGTTTTACGTTATCGGTGTCGGCATCGGCTGGCTGTTGTGGGGACGCGGCAAGCGCGCCTGATGCAAGCCGCGAGACAATTAGCCGTCTGACAAAATGCGGAACGAGGGACTATCACCATGTTGAGCTGGGCCACCGATTATTGGTATCTCTGCCTTGCCGCTCTGCTGATCGGCATCGCCACTGCGGCGTGGATATGGCTGCAGATCGCGGCGCGCCCACCATCGCTCGATATCGACGAGCGGCCGCGTGCGGTTGCGAACACCGAAGCGTCGAAACCGCTCGAAGCGGTCAGGCCGGTGATCGATGTGGCCGAGCCGGTGCGTTTTGTCGCGCCAGTGCCAGAAGCCGCGATCGTGCCGGTCTCCGCGGCCGCAGGTGGCGCGGATTGCCCCGCGATTGCCGCCGCTGTTGGTGCGCCAGACGATCTGACGCTGATCAAGGGCGTCGGGCCAAAGCTCAAAACGTTGCTGCTGTCGCTGGGTGTCAGCCGGTTCGACCAGATTGCCGCCTGGGGCGCGGCGGAAATCGGCGAAGTCGATCGCTTTCTTGGTAGCTTCAAAGGGCGCATCAGCCGCGATAGCTGGGTCGAACAGGCGGGCTATCTTAGCCGCGGCGACCATGCCGGTTTTGCTGCCAGATTCGGTGCGGTCGGCAGCGAGAATAAATAGCCCGTCGGCTTTGGCTCCTTAGCCTCCATCGTCGACCCATCAGCTGTCGTCTTCGGCTCTTCAGCTGTCGTCCTCGACGATGCACACCACCAGCAGCTTGTCGATCTTGCGCCCGTCCATATCGACGATTTCGAACCGCCAGCCCTGATCGTCGAACACCTCCCCGACGGTCGGCAGATGTTTGAGTACTTCGAGCGCATAGCCCGCCACCGTTGCAAAATCGCGATCCTCCGGAAGGTCGATGCCAATGCGTTCGGCGAGCGCGTCCGCCGGGGCCGAGCCCGATACCAGCAGACTGCCATCGGCGCGTTCGACAATTTGCGGGTCGGTGCCGATATCCTGGTCCGATGCAAACTCTCCGGCAATGGCCGACATCAGATCGGATGGTGTGACCAGCCCTTCGAAATGCCCATATTCGTCGTGGACGAACAGCATCGGCACTTCGGCGGTGCGCAGCGCGGTGAGCGCGTCCATCGCATCGAGTTGGTCGGGGACCACCGTCGCCTTGCGCATCAGGCGGCGCAAATCGATGCTTTCGCCGCGAAACAGTGCTACCGCAATATCGCGCGCCTGCACGACACCGAGCAGATTTTCGACCGTGCCTGCCGCCACCGGAATGCGGGTATGCGGAGTTGCGACCAGTCGTTCGCGCACCGCATCGGCATCGGCATCGGCATCGATCCAGTCGACATCGCGGCGCGGCGTCATGACTTCGCGGACCGGGCGGTCTGCAAGGCGGACGACGCCAGAGATGATCGCGCGTTCGCTCTCTTCGATGACGCCGTGGCGCGATGCCTCGGCAACCACCAGATGCAGTTCTTCTGCCGTCACTCTCGTCTCGCTTTCGCGGTCGAGCCGCAGCAGGGCGAAGATAACCGCGCTGGTGCCATCGAGCAGCCAGACCAGCGGCGCGGTGAGGCGCGCGATCCATTGCATCGGCACGGCAGCGAGCGCGGCAATGGGTTCAGGCTTGCGCAGCGCGAATTGTTTGGGGACCAGTTCACCGACAATCAGCGACAGATAGGTGGTCAGCGAGATGACGGCGGCAAAACCAAGCGCGTCGGCCGTATTGTCGGCAACGCCGAACCATGTTTCGATCCGTTCGGCGACCGGCTGACCCAGGCTTGCGCCCGAATAGGCGCCATTGATAATGCCGACCAGCGTTATGCCGATCTGCACCGTCGACAAGAAGCGTCCAGGTTCCGCACCGAGATCTATCGCGGCCTGCGCACCGAATTTGCCCTGCCGCACCATGGCTTCGAGGCGGGGTTTGCGGGCCGAGACGATGGCCATTTCGGACATGGCAAGCAGGCCGTTGATGATCACCAGTATGAGGATGATCACGACGTCGGCCCAGGGAAAAGCAGTCAATGAATCCGCCTGTCGAACAAATCCGGCGTTGTGCGGCGCGGTCGCCCCTGCGCTATACCGTGCGGCGCGCGGGTTTCACAAGCGGGCATGATCGGGGGCCATAAGCCGGGATGAACATTGCCCGCCGCCACCGTTCATCGAGCATTCGGTCCGGTCATGCAACAAAAGCCCGGAGAGGCGGTTATACCGCCGATCGACGGGTGGGGCACAGCATCCCCCGTCGAGGGAAGCCAAGGAGGACCAAGATCATGAGCAAATTCAAATTCGCCGGAATGGCAGCGATGGCGAGCGCAGCAGCGCTGGCGACCAGCGGTTGCGTTACCGACCCCGCAACCGGCAACCGGACGATTTCGCGCGCTGCCATCGGTGGCGTTCTGGGTGCGGGCGCAGGCTATCTGCTCGGCGACATCGTCGGCGGGCGGCGTGACCGCACCGAACGTATCGTCGGCGCTGGCATCGGCGCGGTCGCTGGCGCGGGCGTCGGCGCCTATATGGACCGGCAGGAACGTCGCCTGCGCGAACAGACCGCAGGGACCGGCATCGAGGTGGACCGGCAGGGCGACCAGCTGGTGCTCAACATGCCCGGCGATGTCACATTCGCTTATGACAGCGCCAGCGTGCAGCCGCAGTTCCAGACAACGCTCGACAAGGTGGCGACGACGCTGAGCGAATATCCGAGCAGCTATATCGACATTTATGGCCACACCGATTCGCGCGGATCGGAGGTTTATAACCAGGGCCTGTCCGAGCGCCGGTCCGCCGCCGTTTCAAGCTATCTGTCGAGCCGGGGTGTCCAGTCGGCACGGCTGGCGACGCGCGGCTATGGCGAAACCGCGCTGAAGTGCCCGGAAACCAGCGAGGACGGCTATCGCTGCAACCGCCGGGTCGAAATCCGCATCGCGCCGGTAACCCAGGATGATGTGAGCTAAAGCGACAAAAGATACGCGTAAAGGCGGCAAGACTGTCTCCTTTGTCGCTTTAAGCGCGTGACGGCCATGCGATCGAAGCAGCCCAGTGCGGTTCAAACCGCACTGGGCTGCTTTGTCTGGCTCGCAACGACGACGCGCCATGATCAACAATGCCAAAGATTATTTAGAACATATCATGAACCCGGCCGAAAGTCCAGCCCGAGTCCGGAGTGTGTCAGCCAAGCGACGGGAAGCTCGCCTTGAGCCCGTCGATGACGAACTGCGCGGCCAGCGCGGCGAGCAGGACGCCGAGCAGGCGAGTGATCACCGCTTCGGTCTTTGCGCCGAGCACCCGCATCAACGGACCGGCAGCGAGCAGGGCCGCAAGGGTGAGCAACAGCACCGCGACCAGCGCGGCAAAGATGACGCCGGCGCGCTCGATCCCCTCGTTCTGGCTGACCAGCAGCATGACCGACGCGATCGAGCCGGGGCCGGCGATCATCGGCATCGCCATCGGAAATACCGACACGTCCTCGACATCCGGGGTGCCGATGATTTCCGCCGCGCGCTGTTCCCGGCGCTCGGTACGTTTTTCAAAAACCATGTCGATGGCGATAATAAACAGCATAATGCCGCCAGCAATGCGGAAACTGTCGAGATCAATGTGGAGAAAGGCCAGTAAAGCCTCACCGAAAAGGGCGAAGAAAACGAGAATGGCACCGGCGATGGCAATCGCGCGCAAGGCCATGCTGCGCTTCTGCCGCGCGCTCGCCCCGGTCGACAGACTGGCGTAGATCGGCGCGCAGCCCGGCGGGTCGATGACGACGAACAGCGTGACGAAGGCGGAGATGAACAGGTCGATCATGGCAATGGCGGCCCCATGCGGTCGGACGACAATTGCTGGAAGAAACGGCCGTTCCAGCCTTGGATCGACAGGTCTCCACGGCCGTTTTCATCGACATCGTCATACCAGCGCAGCGAGGTATCCGCGGAAGAGCCGACCCGCCACCTTGATCCGGCAAGCGGGGAAAGCGCTGGCGGAGTGCGGGTGCAATTGGCGATCAGAATGTCGGGTTCGGACGGTGCGGGCCTGGCTTCGGCAACCGGCCAGCCTGCATCGAGCACCCATTTCCATGCCCCGTCAGCCTGTCGTTGCCAGATGGTGCGAAAGCGGCCGAAGCTGCCATCGGGCCACAGTGCCTGGCCATAAGTGGTGGCGGTCAGGCCGTCGCACGACACGAACACGCCATGCGGTTGCCAGCGCACCGAGCGAGGCGGGTCGGCGCGACCCGCAAGCCAGGTCTGCGCTTCGACCCGCTGCGGCACGAACAGCACCGCATCATCCGCCGCGGTGGCGCGAAAGGCGGTCCATTGCCCGTCGCTGGCGGCCAAGGCATCGAAGGCGCGTTCGGCGGCGAGCACTTGTTCGGCCACGGCAACCCCGCGCATCATGACGGGGTTGTCGACCCCGCGCTGCGCCGAGGTGGCGGTGGCACCGACGAACGCCATAGCAATTGCGAAACCGAGCAGGCGCGCCATCAGAACCCTTCCGGATCGGCGAGGCCGGCGCGGCGGTGCGCGGCGACCAGCGTGTTGCGGAGCAAACAGGCGATGGCCCAAAGGACGCATTGACGTGGTGATGTCGCGGCTTAAAGGATAGTGCATGCTCGGACGATTGAACCATGTGGCGATTGCGGTGCCTGACCTTGAGGCGGGTGCGCGAATCTATG
>JANNMK010000192.1:0-20140 GCA_031397785.1 Sphingomonas sp.
CCGGAAATGGCCTATTTCGAATGTCTGCACGAAACCAAGCTGATCGTCGATCTGCTGTACGAAGGCGGTATCGCCAACATGCGCTATTCGATCAGCAATACGGCCGAATATGGCGACATCAAGACGGGGCCGCGGATCATCACCGCGGACACCAAGGCCGAGATGAAGCGCGTTCTTGCCGACATCCAGTCGGGCCGCTTCGTCAAGAATTTCGTGCTCGACAACCAGGCTGGGCAGCCCGAACTGAAAGCCGCACGCAAGGCAGCGGCGGCGCACCCGATCGAGCAGGTCGGTAGCGAATTGCGCGCGATGATGCCGTGGATCGCCAAGAACAAGCTGGTCGATAAAGCGGTGAATTGAGGGGGCGCCGGACAAGCGACGCGGATCGAAGCGACTTGTGCCATGCCACGCTATGATACGCCCCTCATCGGCCCTGGTGATCGTCCGGGATCGCTCAACGCCGCCGAGCATGCGGCAGTCTATGATGTGGCGCGCATCACCGCGCTGCTCAGCGATAGCGCGCGCAGAGGCCGGGCCATCAGCTATTCCGAAGCGCTCGGCCTGCTCGGGCTTCGCTTCAGTCGGCCCAAGATGCGCGCGCTGTGCGCGACCTTGCTGACGATCGATGCACGATGCATCGCGGGCGGCACACCGCCGCTCGCGGTGCTGGTGGTGCGTGAGAGCGATGGATTGCCGGGTCAGGGCTGGTGGGTCGATCGTGCCGACCATGGCGGGGCATGGGTCGGCCCGGCCGCCCGCGCCTATGTCGATCGGCATCAGGGCGCGGCTTTTGCCTATTGGCAATCCAGACCGGGTTGAGTTTGCCCACCGATGCCGCGCAGAGAGCCGCCGGCGTGGCGTCGGCGCTTGCAGACGCGCCGGCAAGCGCCGATACTCCGGCCACACCACTATCGCCCCCAACCATCGCGGAGTCGCACCATGATCCGTTCCAGCCTGTTCCTCACCCTGCCCGCCGCGCTGATCCTCGCGTCGCCTGCCCTGACCGCGCAGGGCACCCCCGCGCCCACCACCGCTGCTCCCACGTTGCCTGGCGTCGCCGACCCCGCCCGTGTCACCGCCGGCACCTATGCTACCGACCCCGCCCATACGCTGGTCGGGTGGAAGGTCAGCCATTTCGGGTTCAACGATTATTTCGGCCAGTTCGGCGATGTCGCCGGATCGCTGACGCTCGACTCCGCCAATCCTGCTGCCAGCCGGCTCGACATCACTGTCCCGGTCAGCGGCCTTGCGACCGCGTCGAGCGCGCTGACCGCGCACATGCAGCGCGGCGATTTCTTCGACATGCCGCGCCATCCCGAGGTCAAGTTCGTTTCCACGGCGGTAGCCGTCACCGGCACCACCGCTCGCATCAGCGGCAACCTCACCATCCGCGGTGTCACCCGGCCGGTGGTGCTCGATGCGCGCTTCGTCGGTGCCGGCACCAATCCGATGAGCCGCAAGGCGACGGTCGGCTTCCACGCCACCGCCACGATCAAGCGCAGCGAGTTTGGCATGACCTATGCCGTGCCGATGGTTAGCGACGAGGTGGACCTGACGATCAGCGCTGCGTTCGAGAAACGGTAACGCCGCCCGGTCAGATTGCGGCGGGGACGAGCGGGCGCTTTATCGGCGGCCGCCGCGCCCGCATTGCCCCGCCGATCATGCCGAACCCCAGGATCATCATCGCCCAGGTCGCGGGTTCGGGGATGCCACCGATGGCCATCCTATAGCTGACATTGCTGAAATTCACTGAGCTGAATACGTCTGAATTGTTTCCGAGGCGACCGGGGTCAGAGGTGAACGACCGGAAATAGCCGACGCCAAGCTGAAACGGCCGGGTGTAGTCGGGGCCGGCGCCCGCCAATCCTCTCTGCAAATCGACATTGATCGGTATGAAGTCCGACGAAACCAGGCCTTGCGCCGTGAAGGTGACATTCTGGCCCTGAGTCATGGGCTGCACCAGTTGATGCACAAAGACCCGGTTATTCTGGGCCAGCACCGCAAAGGTTACCCCGTCGAAGCTGGGGTTAGGCATTACGTCGCTCCGCGACCGTGTGTCCGACCGGTCCGCTGTAAAGCTGATCGATTGCAACGCCCGCGACGCCGCGGGGTCGAAGGTCGGCAGCGCGAATGCCAAATGGAGAATGTTCATCGTGGTAAGAACCCCGATGTCGATACCGTTGGTAAACCGCCCCAGCATATCCTTGCGTATCGCACCCGATCCGGTGCCCGCGACCGAGCCGGTCGCGAACGGCTGGTTGGGGTTCGAATTTGGGCCGAACCTGCCGGTGATGCGCCCGTTAAATCCCCGGCCGATGGCGCTGAACACGCTGCCCCCGCTCGCCAGATCGGGCGTGATGACCACCACATCGGCGTGGGCTGGGACAGATGCGGTTGCGAGCGCAGCCGCAAAAAGCAATGATACGCGCATGTCCGGTGTCTCCTGCCTATGGCCAATGTCGCATAATGAACCGGTCGCCGGTTCGTTACGGTCGCTTGCCGTGGTAAATTCTGTTAACCGCTTGTCACCCGCATTTTTGACCGGGAAATGATCGGCCACCGCGACCGTGATGACTGCACCGAACTGGGACACCATCGATGCCCGCGCCGCCGCCGTGATCGGCGACCCGGGCTTTGCTGAGGCGGCGCAGCATTTCGCGCGCCGGGTGACCGCCTGTTTCGCCCGCCCCGGTCCGGTCGCACGGGTAATCCACGACGGCGGCAGCTACGCGGTGCTCGCCATTCTCGTCGCCGCCACCAGCAACGGCGGTGATGGCTATGTCGCGACCCGCCGCATCGTCACCATGCTGGCACCGCAAGGCTGGGCGTCGCAACGCCGCATCACCCGGCTGATCGCCCAGGCCGCCGACCGGGGGCTGCTCGTTGCCCGCCACCAGCCCGGCGATGCCCGGATCCGCGAAATCGCGGCGAGCGCAGCGGTGCTCGACTTTTTTGCAGCGTGGCACGACGCGCATCTGGCCCCCCTCGCGCAGCTCGACGCCACGTCGCGGCACGGCCACCGCACCAGCGGCGATGCGCACAGTGCGGCGGTCTGGAAGACGATCGTCGTCGCGATGAAGGATCAGCATGGCCTGGTGCTGGTCGATCCCTTCCCGGCCATTGCCGCCCTCATGCGGCGGTCGCGCGGCTATCTGGCAATGCTGGCGCTACGGCTCGACCCGATGGTGACGGCGCGGCGGATCGCGCAGCAGTTCGGCATTTCGGAAACCCAGGCGCGGATCACCCTGCGCATGGCCCGGACGCTCGATCCGGCGTGCGCGAACCGCTGGATCGCAACCGAACTCGCCTTTGCCGGACTGGTGGCCGAACGTTGTGGTCCGGCCTAGTCCGCCTTATGCCGCCGCCGTCCGGCGCAGCGCGGCAAAACCCATGAAATGCGCCGCCACCGCCGGATCGACATGCGCGACAATCGCGGCGACCTGGTCCTCGAGCGGCAGCGTATCGGGCAGGCGGGTATCGACATGCTCGAACGCCATGTCCCAATGCGCGAATACCCGTTCGGGCAGGTGTTTGCGCGACAACAGCACGATGGCGCGGTGGCGCGGGTCAACCTTGATCCGGTCGTAAGCGCGCATCACCATCGCCTCCTCCCCCTCGAGATGCTGCAAAAACCGCTGGCCGTTGAACAATAGCAGCCCGGTCAGCCCGGCGGCGGCATTGTTGCGGCGCGATGCGGCGAGGATCGATTCAAGGTCGCCTTCCGTGAACTGCGGCGTCACGGTGCTGATATAGGTCATCTGTAGCATCGATCTGGTGTCTCCGCGTCTGGTCCTCGCGCCAACTAATTCGGACGCTAACCGCAATATGTTGACGAAGTCTTGCGACCGTTCCGCTCACGACACCATGGGGCTGGACAAGCGCCTATCCGGCGGGCAGACCAAACGGACGATGCACCGCCGACCCTTCCTTACCCTGCGACTTCCACGCCCTTGGGCGTGACGAACCGTCTGCGCGGCTGACGCGCAGCGACACGGCCAAGGGCGACGACCGACACCGCACCCAGCCAGACGCAGCCGTAAAGACCCCGCCATGACCATGTTCCGCGACCCGTCGACGAAATACCTGCCCTTCCCCCAGGTGCCACTGCCCGACCGGCAATGGCCCGGCCGCACCATCACCGCCGCGCCGCGCTGGCTGTCAACCGATCTGCGCGACGGCAATCAGGCGCTGATCGATCCGATGGATGCCGACAAGAAACGGCGCTTTTTCGATCTTCTGGTCGGCATCGGCCTGAAAGAGATCGAGGTCGGCTTTCCTGCGTCCGGCGCGACTGATTTCGACTTCATCGCCGGGCTGGTGCGATCGGGCGCCATTCCCGATGACGTCATGGTGCAGGTGCTGACCCAGGCGCGCGCCGACCTGATCGCCACCAGCTTCGACAGCCTGAAGGGCACAAAAACGGCCATCGTTCATCTCTATAACGCCGTCTCCCCTGCCTGGCGGCAAATCGTGTTCGGGATGAGCATGGCCCAGATCAAACAGATTGCAGTCGATGGCGCAAAGCTGTTGCGGGACAATGCCGCAAGGCTACCAGAGACCGACTGGCGCTTCGAATATTCGCCCGAAACCTTCTCTACCGCCGAACTCGATTTCAGCCTCGAGGTTTGCTCCGCTGTGATGGACGTGCTGCAGCCCACTCCGGACAAACCGCTGATCCTCAATCTCCCCGCCACGGTGGAGGCGGCGACGCCCAATATCTACGCCGACCAGATCGAATATTTCGGGCGGCATATCCCCAATCGCGAATGCGTGGTCATCAGCCTGCACACCCACAATGATCGCGGCACCGGTGTTGCGGCGGCGGAGCTCGGGCTGCTCGCTGGCGCGGACCGGGTCGAAGGCTGCCTGTTCGGCAATGGTGAGCGGACCGGCAACACCTGCCTCGTCACCATCGGCCTCAACCTCTATACCCAGGGGGTCGATCCCGGCCTCGATTTCTCGGATATCGACAGCGTCATTTCGACCGTCGAATATTGCAACCAGCTGCCCGTCCACCCGCGCCACCCCTATGGTGGCGAACTGGTGCACACCGCCTTTTCCGGCAGCCATCAGGATGCGATCAAGAAAGGCTTTGCTGCACAGGCAGCGCGCAACGACCAGCTGTGGCAAGTGCCCTACCTCCCCATCGACCCTGCCGATATCGGCCGCAGCTACGAAGCGGTGATCCGGGTCAATTCGCAGTCGGGCAAAGGCGGCATCGCCTGGGTGCTTGAACAGGACCATGGCCTCAGGCTGCCCAAACGGCTGCAGGCCGATTTTTCGAAGCCGGTGCAAGAACTGGCCGACAGCGAAAGCCGCGAACTGACCAGCACCGATATCTTCGCTGCATTCGAGGTCACCTATCTCAGCGAAACGGGCAAACGCTATGCGCTGGTCGATTGGGAAGAAGGCCGCAGCGGCTCCGACCGTCTCTTCATCGGCACGATCAGCATCGACGGTCGGCACAGGCGGCTATCGGGACGCGGCAACGGCCTGATGTCGAGCGTGATTGCCGCGCTGGCGGCGGCGGGCGGCCCGGAACTCGACATTGCCGACTATAGCGAACATGCGATCGGCGATGGCGCCCAGGCGCGCGCCGCCGCTTATGTCGAATGCCGTACGGCGGATGGCCGCACGATCTGGGGCGCCGGCATCGATCCCGATGTCGCCACCGCGAGCGTGCGGGCGATCCTGTCGGCGGCCAATCGGCTATAGCGGGTTTTGACAGCACGCAATCTTTGCCGGATACTCCATGGTCATGAGCACACCGATCGACCGGCGAGCATTGTTGGGCAGCGCGGGCTTGCTGGCGGGGGCCACCCTCGTCGCGGCGCGGGCGTCTGCCGCGCAGCAGAACCCCGAACGCATGCGCGCCTTGGTCCTCGCCCAATCCTATCCGGGAGAACCACGCCGGGGACTGGCCAATACGGTGCGCGATGCTGCCCTGATCGCTGCAAGTTGCCGACGGTTGGGCTTTGCCGCCGTCGACATGATCGGCGACGGATCAGCCGACACCACGGTCACGCGGATCGGTGCATTTCTGGCGACAGTGGAACGGGGCGATGTCGTGCTGGTCTATCTGGTCGGACATGGCGTGCAGATCCTCGATGAAAATCTGCTGATGCTCAATGGCTCCACCCGGTTCGTCAGCCTGCAGGCCTTTACCCGCACTTTGCAGGAACGATCGGACACGGTGCTGGTGTTCCTCGACGCCTGCCGCAATAATCCGCTCGATGCGCCGCTGCCCGCCAGCGCGGCGGTGTCGCGGTCGATCGCGGGGAGAGGAGGCCCTGAGCTGATCGCGATGGAAACGGTCGAGATCGGCGCATTGACGCCGGCCGACGGCACGCCCGCCCGGATCACGCCGTTCACCCTCACGGGCAGCGGCATCAAGATCGTCTTTTCGACCGACCCATATAATGTCGCGCTCGACGGCGTGGATCCGGACAGCCCGAACAGTCCGTTCGCCACCGCGCTTGCGGCGCGGCTGCTCGAACGGCGCAGCCTCGATGACGTCATATCGCTGACCACCGGGGACGTTCTGGCCGCGACCCGGCAAACCCAGTCACCCTGGGCGCAAGGGTCGATCGACCGGCCGCTGTTCCTGGCCGGCCCGCCGGTGCAGCGCAACCCGGCCAGGCCGCGGTTTCAGGTACCGGGCTGAGCCGTCAGAAGCGCACGGTCAGATTAAGCTCCGGTGCCACCGCATAGATCGGATCGGCATCGTCGACATCGACATAAAAGACATAGGCCCGGCCGCGCGCGCCGATGGCGATATTGTCGGTGATGAAATAATTATAGCCGATGGCAAAGTCGGCGACGAATCCGGTGCCGCTGTCATTGATCGGATCATTGTAGGCACTGCCGAAATTGCCGGATTCGAACCCGCGAATCCGGCCATCGCCCACGCCCAGGGTGAATTGCGTCGAGACGCTGTGCCGGCTGTTGGTGCCAAGCGCGGCGGACAGGCGCATCCCGACCTCCACCGCATCGAGCTTGAAGCGCAGGCGGTTGAACTCCGTCGCGCCGGGCACCGCGCCGGCGACCAGCGTTTCATCGTTGGATGCCTTGATCCGGTGATAGCCTAGCAGCAGCGTCACATTGCCCGATCGCGGGCTATATTCGCCGGTCAGCTGAATTTCCTCGCGCGACGCCGCATAATCATAGGGCGCGTCGGTCGGCACACCGCCCAGGCTATAGGCGTCGTTAATGACATAGCGGCCATCGGTGCTGCCCTTCATATAGGTCGCCATCACGCCGAACTGTCCCCCCGGTGTGCGCACCGCGATCGACCCGCCATAGGATGGCAGGGCTTCGAAATCGTCGCTTTCGGCCGGCTTGTAATAGAGCTGCTGAAAGCGCGGGGTGACTGTCACCGACCAGCCGCCGCCCTCTTCGGTCGCAGCCGCCTCGTCCTGAGCAAAGGCTGGTTCGGCGAACGCAAACGCGAACGCCATCGCGGCTACGGCATAATGGCCATTCTTCATCGGTTTTCCCCCTTAATTGCAAATAAGTTTCGCAGCTCGCCCGATTGGCGATGCTGCGGCTCTGCCATCGGGCGGTATCGCTGCCGCCACAGCGCGCCTATCGGCCAGATGGCTTAGCCCGATGGGGTAACCCCCCCCAAGCGGCGGGGGAAATCGGCGCGCGGGCCGCCGCTTACCGACAAGCAACCTTGCCTCGCTTTCCGTTTACGTTAGGGTGAACCCATATTCGTTACGGAGAACACCACTCATGCCCCGCGCCGCCCTGCCTGCTATTTTCGATACCCTGCGCCTGCCCGTCATCGGATCGCCGCTGTTCATCATCTCGACCCCCGATCTGGTAATCGCGCAATGCAAGGCTGGCATTGTCGGCTCGTTTCCGGCGCTCAACGCCAGGCCGCAGGGCCTGCTCGACGAATGGCTGGACCGGATCACCGAGGAACTGGCCGCCTGGGATGCCGCCAATCCCGACAGGCTGTCCGCTCCCTATGCGGTCAACCAGATCGTCCACCGGTCCAACGACCGGCTGATGGCCGATGTCGCCACATGCGAAAAATGGAAAGTGCCGATCACCATCACCTCACTGGGCGCGCGCGAAGAGCTCAACCAGGCGGTGCATGGCTGGGGCGGAATATCATTGCACGATGTCATCGACGACCGTTTCGCCCGCAAGGCCATCGAAAAGGGTGCGGACGGCCTCATCCCGGTGGCGGCGGGCGCGGGCGGCCATGCCGGGACACTCTCCCCCTTTGCGATGATGCAGGAAATCCGAACCTGGTTCGACGGGCCTGTCGCGCTGTCCGGGGCCATCGCGCACGGCACATCGATCCTCGCCGCGCAGGCGCTGGGTGCCGATTTCGCCTATATCGGCTCGGCCTTCATCGCGACCGAAGAGGCCAATGCGGTCGATGGCTATAAACAGGGGATCGTCGACAGTGCGGCCGGCGACATCGTCTATTCCAGCCTGTTTACGGGCGTGCATGGCAATTATCTGCGCGGTTCTATCGTCGCTGCGGGGCTGGACCCCGACAATCTGCCGGATGGCGATGTGACCAAGATGAACTTCGGATCGGGCGGCGATACCAAGGCAAAGGCGTGGAAGGACATCTGGGGATCGGGCCAGGGCGTCGGCGCGATCGACAGCGTGATGAGCGTCGCCGCACTGGTCCACCGGTTCGAAGACGAATATCACGCCGCCTATGCCGATGTGAGCAATGCTATTCGCCGGCGGTGACGAAGGTGAGGTCGTGCCAAGCGGGAAACGGAGAGATGAGCACGCGCAGTTTCGCCAGTTGTTGGCGTGTTGCGAAGTGCTGCACGTCCGCTTGGATCGCGAGAACACGGTAAAGCAGACATTTGGGAAATGTCACAACCGTTCAGTTTCGACACCAGCTTTGTTCGCTGCCGACTAAAAGAACTCGTCGAGAGCTAGGTGGAACCGTAGCTTGCGCAAATCGGGTTCCGCGACGCCGTAGGCGGTGAACATGTGAACTTGCAGCTCTTCACCAAACTCACCCAGACAGTTCCAGAGAACGGCCAGATCCTGGTAGCGATCGGCGATCCCGACCCGGCCCAAGTCGATTGTTCCTGTCACTCGGCCGTGCTCGATCATGACGTTGTCGAGCGAGTAGTCGCCGTGCGTGACGACTGGATCGGGCTCGAGCGGCAGTAAGGAAACCAGCTTTGACCATACCTGTTCGGGCGTCCATCCATTGTGCTCGTCGTCAAAGTCGGACGCGTCGACCTCACCGGCCTCCATACGTTGTCGAGCTTGTTTCAGGCGAAGCGGATGCTGGCTGTTGAAAAAGCACTGGTCCGCAGGGATCGCGTGAAGGGCGCGGAGATGCTGGGCTAAAGTAGTGACGGTCTCAACCCGCTTTTCTGGTTCGGCTTTGAGCACCTGATAGGCTGTCCGGCCCGGAACAGCCGACATGAGGAGCCACGCCTCGTCGACGATCGAGACGAAACCGCGCACGTCGGGCGATGGCGTATGCCGTCCGAACCATCGCAACCGGACCATCTCCGCCGTAATGTCGTCTGCCACGTCGCCTTGGCCGTGCTTCAGGTAAAGCGTCGGACGTCCCGGAGCATGTAGACGATGAACGATAGCGCCGGCCTCGCCGACAGCATCGCGCGCCCAGCTCATACCGGCCACCGCGTCGGCAAGGCTTGCCGGCACGGTCTCGGGTTTAACCGGTGTCTCTTTTTCCGCGTCGTTCATAAACATGAGTGTAATATCGGTTTCGGCACCTTGGTTAGCGCCAGCAGGGTGTCACAACCCGTCAGTTCTGACGCCTCCAGTCGGAGCGCACTTTTGCGAGGGGTTGCGGGTGTCAGAAACGTGGGTAGCAATAGCTGCTTGCGCCTGTCTCGGATCACATCTTCGATGACAAGGGCCTCGCGAGCCCGGACATCCTCCTTGCGCCGCCTAAATTTCCACCTGACTGCCCAGTTCGACGACGCGGTTGGTCGGCAGACGGAAAAACTCCATCGCGCTTTCCGCATTGCGCAGCATCCATGCGAACAGTTTTTCCCGCCATATCGCCATCCCGGGGCGGGATGACGCCAGCAAGGTCTGGCGCGACAAAAAGAAGCTCGTATCGATCATCCTGAACTGTGGCCCGCACATCGTCACTCTTTCGAGCGCTGCGGGAACGTCGGGCGTCTGCATGAAGCCATAGCGCAGCACGACCCGGTGAAAGCCCTTGCCCAGATCCTCGGTCACCAGCAGCTTGTCGTCATCGACATAGGGCACATCCTTGATCTGCACTGTCAGCAGGATGATGCGCTCATGAAGCACCTTGTTGTGCTTGAGGTTGTGAAGCAGCGCCGCAGGCACGCCCTGCGACGTCGATGTCATGAATACGGCAGAACCCGGAACCCGCGTCGCCGAACTGGCGGCGCTTTGCACGAACAGGCTAATCGGCATCGCGCCTTCGGTCAGCCGGTCCTGCATCAGCTTGCGGCCCTTCGCCCAAGTCGTCAACAATATGAAGGCGATGACCGCGACGACTAGCGGCAACCAGCCACCATCGGGGATTTTCAATACATTGGCCGCAAGATAGGCACCGTCGACAATCAGGAACAGCCCGGCAACGATGACGATACGCCACATTGGCCAACGCCAGAACTTATGCATCAGATACGCGATCAGGCAGGTGGTGATGAACATCGTCCCGGTTACCGCCAGGCCGTAGGCCGCCGCCAGATTGGTCGATTCACGAAAGGTCACGACCAGCAGGATGACCAGCACCATCAGCGACCAGTTGACGACCGGAATGTAAATCTGCCCGGCAGCCGATGCACTTGTATGATCGATCTTGAGCCGCGGCATGTAACCGAGTTGCACCGCCTGATGCACGACTGAAAATGCGCCGGTTATCAGCGCCTGGCTGGCGATAATTGTCGCGAGGGTCGCCAGAATGACCAGCGGAAAACGAAATTCCTCCGGCGCCATCAGATAAAAGGGATTGGTCACCGCCGCAGGGTTTTCGAGCAGGAAGGCGCATTGACCGAGATAGTTGAGCATTAGCGCCGGGAAAACAATATACAGCCACGCAATGGCAATCGGCTTGCGCCCGAAATGGCCCATGTCCGCATAGAGCGCTTCGGCCCCGGTTACCGCCAGTACCACCGAACCCAGCGCAAGAAAGGCAAACCAGGGATCGCGAATAAAGAATTCGACTGCATATTGCGGCGACAGGGCAAAGAGAATGTCGGGCCGTGCAATCATGTGGAAGATTCCAAGACCGGCAAGCGTCAGAAAATAGAGCAGCACGATGGGACCGAAGAACCGGCTGATGGCGGCCGTCCCGCGCGATTGCACCATGAACAGCGCAACCAAGATGCCGATCGACAGGGGAATCACCAGCGGCGCGAAACGCTGTTCGACGATGATCAGCCCCTCGACTGCCGACAGCACCGAGATGGCAGGCGTGATGATCGCATCACCAAAAAAAAGAGCCGTGGCGATCACTGCGAGCGACGCCACCGCCACCGTGCGAGGCCCGGCAGTATGGCGGCTGATCAGCGCGAGCAGCGAGAGACTGCCGCCTTCGCCCTTGTTGTCGGCACGGGTAACGATGAAGACGTACTTCAGCGTCACGACGATCATGAACGTCCAGAATACCAGGCTCAGGACGCCGAACACGTGGACAAAATCGACGGGCATCGGGTGATGTCCGTTGAATGTTTCCTTGAGCGCATAGAGCGGCGAGGTGCCGATATCGCCGAACACCACGCCGATCGCGCCGAGCACCAGTACGGGGACAGAATCTCCGGCATGTTGCGGGTTGCTTGTGTCGAGCGCACTGTCGACATCGTTGCCATTGGCGGCAGCCGATGCTGATGCGTTGGTTTTGGTGGCCTCAGAGGTCATTCAACGACACTTTCTGTGCTGTTCGGTTCCGCCCGACGCGCGCGCCTATCACGCTCGTTGCTGTGCTTCAATCGACAACGCCGGCCGCTGGCGATTGTGCCGGGACCGGGCCGGTTGGCACCGTTTCTGCCGGCGGCATCTGCGCCAAACGGCCTTCGAGATCGGAGCGCCATGGCGCGTCGGGCGGCGATCGGTCGAGCAATTCCTGCCAGATCGCCCGTGCGCCTGCCGGATCGCCGCCCTGTGCCAGCGCCAGCCCGGCGAAGAATGGTGGCGCGGGATGGGCGGGATCGATGTCCGCCGCCCGATCAAATGCGGTTGCCGATGCGGGTGTCATCACCCCGCCGGCGTGCGCAACCAGCGCATTGCCATAACCGACCCACAGATCGATATTGCGTGGATAGCGTTCCAGTGCACGGGCCAGCAGCTGGGCGGCGGCCTCGGTTCGGTTGTTGCGCAGCAACCCGTCGGACATTGTCAGCCATTGTCCCGCTTCGTTGAACCGGTCGCCCATTCCCTGCCGCGGGTCGTCCAGCCGTTCGCCGAACCCTTGCGGCTTGACGCGAACGACCGGTGAACCGGCGGCACCCGGCGTCCCGAACAGCAGATATCCAGTCAGCCCCGCCATCACCGCCACCGCAATCGGCACCCGCGCAAAAGTCGCCACCTGGCCACCGAACGCGGTTGCCGCCCAGGTAACGAGGCCGAGCGCGAGGATGGCGAACAAAGCGGTCATGCGCTGTCACCCTTTGCAGGGCGACGCCGCATCCGCCCGAACGCCAGCCAGCCGCCGCCGATCAGCGCGGCGAGCGGTGCCAGATAGAGCAAGGCAGTGTCCGTACCGAATGGCGGCTCATAGGTCACCCAATTGCCATAGCGCGCAACCAGCCAGTCGCGGATCGCCTCGGGGCTTTCGCCCGCCAGCAGTTTTTCGCGCACCTGACTGCGCATATCGCCCGCCAGCGGCGCGTCGGAATCGGCAATCGACTGGCCCTGACAGACCAGACAGCGCAATTCATGCATCAGGTCGCGAGCGCGCGTTTCCAGCGCGGGGTCGTCAAGCTGACGATAGGCATAGGGTGCAGGCGGCAAAGCCGATTGCGCGATCAACGGCGTTGCCGCGAACAACAAAGCTGTCATTGCGAAAAATCGCGCGATCACCGCCCCATCCTCGCCAGCTTGGCATTGATTTCGGGCAGCATCTCAGGGGTGATCACCCCTTGAATCTGTTCGCGAATGATACCGTCGCCATCGACCAGAAATGTTTCCGGCACACCGGAAGACCCCAGCGCGATCTGCACCTGGCTGCGCGTATCGGCACCGATGCCGATGTAGGGATTGCCTGTCTCGGCAAGGAAACGCGTCAGATCCTGCGTCCGGTCACGAATCGCTATTCCCTCGATTCGCACGCCGCGCCGCCTCAGTTCCTCGAGCTGCGGTGCTTCGACCCGGCAGGGGACGCACCAGCTGGCAAAAATGTTGAGCAGGCGTGGTTTGCCATCGGCAAAGTCGCGGCTGGTCAAGCCCGGTTGTCCGGGCATCGCAGGGGGCAGATCGAACACCGGCACCGGCTGGTCGATCCATTGCGATTCAATCAGACGGCTTTCCCCGCCTTGCCGCAAGCCCCAGACGAACAGCAGGCCGAGCACAGCCACCGCGATCAGCGGCAGCCAGAGTATCCAGCGCGCACGCGGCTGCACAGGCGACACCGCGGTCATGACGAATAGCGCTTGTCGATAGGTGCGCTCCGCGCGCGCCAGCGACGCCAGACCAGCAGCGGCTGCATCCGCCCGAGGAGAGCGAGGGATCCGCCCAGCGCGATCAGCCCGCCACCAGCCCAGATCCACCACACCAGCGGCTTCCACCAAAGCCGGACCTGCCAGCGGTCGCGTCCGTCCGCGCCCTGCCCTGCCGCCTGGCCCAGCACGACATATAATTGCCCGTTCCATTTGGTGAGCAATGCCGCTTCATTGGTTTCGGTCGGCGGCTGGGTAAAGGCACGCGCCTGCGGGCGGACAATGGCTGTGCTGTTGCCGCGCGTTGCGGTCATCACCCCTTCGAGCGCGGTCCAGTTCGGCCCGGCGACCGGGCGGACATCGGTCAGCGTCACCGTCCAGTCGGATACGGTGACACTGTCGCCCACCGCGACCGCTTCCAGCCGTTCCTTGATGAACGCGCTTTCGGTCGCCATCCCGGCGAGCGCCACGGCGATGCCGAAATGCGCGACGACCATGCCATAGACCGGCAAGGGCGTGCGGCGCAGGTTGCGACCGACCAGCGGCGCAACGCTGAGGATCGCGATACCAGCCGCCAGCGCCAGCCCGAGCATCGACAACAGGCTCATTTGCGGCGCGACAAATGCCAGCACCGCAATCGCCAGCGCCGTCACGCCCAGCAGCAGGGGGGCCCACCGCCGCAGCTTGGCGCCATCATCCTCCCGCCAGCGCAGCAGCGGCCCGACCGCCATCACCGCGACAAGGATCAGCGCAGGCGCGCCCGCCGCAAGATTGAAATAGGGCGGCCCGACCGACAGCTTGTCGCCGAACACCTCGGCACCGATCGGATACAGCGTCCCGACCAGTACCACGAACAGGATCACCGACAGCAAAAGATTATTGACCACCAGCGCGCCTTCGCGGCTGAGTAGCGCGAATTTCTTGCCCTCCGCCACCGCACCGACACGCAGCCCGAACAGCGTCAACGCGCCGCCGATATAGAGCGCGAGCAGCGCCAGAATGAATGTGCCGCGCTCCGGATCGACCGCAAAACTATGCACGCTGGTCAGCAGCCCCGATCGCACCAGAAACGTGCCGATCATCGACATGGAGAAGGCCACCACCGCCAGCATCACCGTCCACGCACGCAGCGCATCCCGGGTCGCCGTCACGCTGACCGAATGGAGCAGAGCGGTCGCGGCGAGCCATGGCATCAGCGAAGCATTCTCAACCGGATCCCAGAACCACCAGCCACCCCAGCCAAGCTCATAATAAGCCCAATAGCTGCCCGCAGTGATGCCCAGCGTCAGGAATATCCACGATCCCAGCACCCACGGCCGCATGGCGCGGGCAAAAGCCGGCCCGACATCGCGCGTGATCAATGCACCGACTGCAAAGGAAAAGGCCACCGAAAGCCCGACATAACCGAAATACAGCGTCGGCGGGTGAAAGGCGAGGCCGGGGTCCTGCAACAGCGGGTTGAGCCCCAGCCCCTCTACCGGCGCAGGCAGCAGCCGTTTGAATGGGTTGGAAACGAATAGCAGGAACGCGAAAAATCCCAGCGCCAGACTGGCCTGCGCCACCAGTGTCGCGGTCAGCGTGCGCGCATCGAGCCGCTTTTCGAACAGGCCGACCCCGGCCCCGGCAATGCCCAATATGGTCAGCCAGAGCAGCATCGACCCTTCGTGATTGCCCCAGGTGCCGCTGATATTGTAGAGCATCGGCTTGGCCGAATGGCTGTTGCGCGCAACCAGATCGACCGACATGTCGGATACGACGAACAACCAGATCAGCAGGCTGAACGCCACCAGCGTCAGCACCCCCTGCGCCACCGCCAGCGGCCGCGCCGGAACCAGCTGGCCGCCGCGCAGCTCGATGACGCCCGCAACGATCTGCAACAGGGCCAGCGCCGCCGCAATCCACAGCATCGCATGACCGAGCTCGGCAATCACGCCCCCGGTCCTTTGCTGAGCGTTGCGCCCGCATTGGCCGGAATATCGCCCATCTGCGGCGGCATATACCGTTCGTCATGCTTGGCGAGGATCTTGTCGGCGACGAATACACCCGCCGCATCGAACCGGCCGTCGGCCACCGCACCGGAATTTTCGGCAAACAGATCGGGCGCTATGCCCGTATAGCGGACCGGCACGGTTGCCCGGCCATCGGTCAGCACAAAGGCGATCGTTACCCCGTCGGGCTGGCGCACGATGCTGCCCTGCTGCACCATCCCGCCGAGCCGGACATCGTCACCCGCTTCGATCGTCGCGGCCTTCGCTTCGGCCGGCGTGTAGAAATAGGCCGCCTGATCCTTGAGCGCCAAACTCGCCAGCAGCCCGGCACCGATAATCGCAACCAGCGCCAGGACGGCAAGGATCAGGCGCTGCTGTTTCGGCTTCACGGCTCGCTCGGCACGGTAAGATGGGCAGCCGCCCGTTCGGCCCGGCGCATGTGCAGCCAGCTGTGGACAAGGACGCCCAGCGTGCCCGCCGCAGTCACGGCATAGGCGGCGATGACGAAATGCCACTGGGTTGTCATGACCATCGCCTTTGCCGCAAGGCGGATAGGCTGTCGAGACGGAAAAAAGCCCGTAGCGATGGCGTCGGGCGCACCCGGTCAATCCCGCAGCGCACCCAGACGCGCCCGCAACGCCGCCAGCGCGGGAAAAGCCACGCCAGCACCGCCCGGTCCAGTCGCCCGGTCGGCAGTCATCGACGGTCCGGTCACCTCTCCTACCCCGCCCAGCCCGCCCGGCGTCTGCCCGTCGCCTGTTCACGGGTTCGACTGCGTCCATGAAATCTTTGGTTTGCCGACTGATTACATCGTCCCTGTCAGCGGGATCGTGCAGGGGAAAGGGGCTTGGGGCGGATTGGCCCGGCAGGCGTGCGGCCCTACCCCGCTGCCAGCCGACGCAGCCGCGCCTCGGCCTTTGCTTCGGCCAGGATGGCCCGCATCCGCATCAGCACGATCGCCCCGAACAGCAGCGAAAATCCGATGAGTGTCAGGCCGAGCGGCCACAACAGATCGCGGTCGATGGCGCTGCCGCCCGTGGTAATGCTGGCCCGTTGATGCAGGCTGTTCCACCACACCACCGACCGGTTGATGATCGGCAGGTTGATTGCGCCGACCACCGCATAAATTGCCGCGCCCCGGCTGATCGACGCCCGGTCTTCACCGGCGTTGGTGAAAGCGATAAACCCCAGATAGAGGAAAAACAGGACCAGCATCGAAGTCATGCGCCCGTCCCATTCCCACCATGTCCCCCATGTCGGCCTGCCCCAGATCGATCCGCTGGCGAGGCAAATGGCCGTGAACAGTGCGCCGGGCACCGCTATCGCGCGCGCCGAAACACCGGCGAGCGGGTGACGCCAGACCAGCTGGACAAGCGCGGCAATCGCCAGCGCCAGCCAGCCGCCCATGCCCAGCCAGGCCGCAGGAACATGGACATAAAGGATGCGTGCGCTGTCGCCCTGCCGCGCTTCGGGCGGGACAATCGCCAGCCCGGCGTAACTGCCGGCGATGATGAACAGGATGCCGAATATCGCCAGCCACGGGGTCATCGGACGGGCGATAGCCACAAAGCGCGCGGGGTTGGCAAAGCGATGCATGACGCGTCTTACCGCGCGCAAAGCATGCTGCAAAGCCCGGTCGCGTCAATTTCGCAGTGGATCCATGGTGTCTGGCAGTCCCCGGGCACGCCGGTCAGCACCAGGCCGTCGTCAGCAGCTAATCTCTTGTTAGGAGGCTATGCGCCATGGCGGCACGGTGCAATTGCTTCGCGCCTTTCATCGCCTGCAAGGCATCGCTGTTGGCGCTGGCCTGTCGATGCCTGTCGTGGCGATCATAACCACCATCGCCATGTTGATGACGGTGGCTGGCGTCAGCCTGCTGGGGACGGCCAGGCAGGCCGATGACATCGACAATCAGCGCACGGCACGCACCATCGCCAACAGCATCGCGCGCGATCTCAGGGAATTGGGCGCACTGGTCGAAGACAATGCCTATTGGGACGAGCCGGCCAAGGCATTCTACCTTGGCGGGGATGCCCGGTCATTCGGTCGCGAAACCTATTTCGATACTGTCATGGCGCGCGCACAATATGACAGCGTTGCGGTCATCGATGCTTCGGGAACGGTGATCTTGACGGTCACGCCGGACGGGGTCTCGTCCGGGTCCGCGACGCAAGACTGGCTGCGCGATGCCAGCAAACTGGCACTTACCCTCGATGACAAACGGGTGACGGCCAGCAGCATGGCCGCCGATGGCTCCGATCTGCGCATGATCGGCGCATCGCTCATCCGGCCGACTTCCGCGGCGCTAACCCGGCAACTCGCTGACACGCCGCCGGTGACATTGGTGTTTTCCCGCATTTTTTCGAGCGATCAGCTGCGTCAGTTGGGCAGGGAGATGCTGGTCAGTGACCTCGCCTTTGCACCGGCCCAGACGCCGGGCGGGGTCGCGCTGCGCAATATCGATGGTCAATCGCTGCAAACCCTCGATTGGCAACCGACGGAGCCCGGCACGGCGGCCTTGTGGGAAGCGGTGCCTTTCCTGCTCGCCGCCAGTTTCGCAGTATGCTTTGCGATCTGCCTGTTGCTCGCGGCGAGCATCCGCACCGTCCATATCCTCAATGACGGGGCCATGGTCGATGCGCTCAGCACATTGCCCAACCGCCGGGCATTCCGCCAGTTCATCCGTCGTGCGCTCCAGCAGCAGATCGATATTGCCGTCGCCTTCATCGACCTCGACGGGTTCAAGAGCGTCAATGACAGCTTCGGCCATGCCGTCGGCGATGCCCTGATCCGCCAGTGCGCAACTGTCGTCAAGGATCTGGTCCCGGACGGGGGCATAGCGGTACGCCTCGGCGGCGACGAATTTGCACTGGTTGCCGGGGGGCCGGCCGCCGACGACCAGATCGTCGCGGCTATCGACCGGCTGCTGCAACGCTTGCACAAGCCGTTTCACATCGGCGAACGGACAATCAGCATCGGCGCGAGCGTCGGCTTGGCGAGCACCACACTGAGCGCGCGCGACGAGAGCGAATTGATGCGGCAGGCGGATATCGCCATGTATGTCGCCAAGCGCAGCGGAAAAATGCGGTTCATCTGGTTTTCGCACGACATGGACCGGCAACAGGCGCGCGCGCGATCGATCGAGGGGCATCTGAAAAAGGCGCTCGATAGCGGCGAATTCGATGTTCATTACCAACCGATCGTCGATGCATCGTCAGGGGCGGTGGTCGCGGTCGAGGCCCTGCTGCGCTGGCACAGCCCCGATCTCGATATCGGACCCGATGAATTCGTGCCGGTCGCCGAAGAAACAGGCCTGATCGACCGATTGGGCGAATTCGCCTTGCGGCGCGCCTGCACTGACGCGGCCGGCTGGCCGGACATCCGGTTGTCGGTCAATATTTCGCCGACGCAGTTGCGCAATCCCGATCTGCCGGATCGATTGCAGGCGGTGCTTGCCGCCACCGGATTCCCGCCGCACCGGCTCGAACTCGAAGTCACCGAAACCTATGTGGTGCAGGAACCCGCAGTGGCAGGCCGCGTGCTCGCGGCGATCAGCGCGCTCGGCGTGCGTATCGCGCTCGACGATTTCGGCACCGGCTATGCGTCGATCGGCTTTCTGCGGCAGTTCGCCTTCGATACGCTCAAACTCGACCGGAGCCTGGTCGAAGAAGCCAGCCGCAGCGCCGGTGCCCGCGCGCTTGTGCAGGCCAGCGTGGCGGTCGCCCGCGCACTCGACATGCGGGTGGTTGCAGAAGGCATCGAAAGCGATGCGCACGCCATCTCGCTGCGCGCGGTGGGCTGCGATTATCTGCAAGGCTGGCATTTCAGCCGGGCGCTCGACGCCGCGGCGATGACCATGTTTCTGGACCGGCACAAAGTCGGCAACGCGCTCGCCATGAACGATGATGCCGGACGAGCAACGGCCTAAAACGCCGGATTGATCGACGATGCGCTCCGCCGATCGCCTGCACTTCTATCCGCGACCGATTTTGGCGCGCGCCATCGCGTCCGCGACATCGCTGGCGGGCGTGTCGGTTGCTGCGCTCTGGTCCCAGATCGCAGCCAGCCGTTCAGGAATGCGCGCGATCCGCTCCTCGACCTCGGCGCGGCTGCCGCCCGCTCCGTCGGCGCTGCCGAGATATTCCAGAGCGACATTGATGATGCCGCCGGCATTTATGACATAGTCGGGCGCATATAAAATGCCGCGATCGTGGATTATCTGCCCTTCTTGCGCTGTTGCCAGCTGATTATTGGCACCGCCCGCGACCACCGCGACCCGCAGGGCGGCGATGCTTTCGGCAGTAAGGATCGCGCCGAGCGCATTGGGGCTTAGCACGTCGGCCTCGACGGTCATGATCGCCGCACTGTCGGCCAGTTCCGCATCCAGGTCGTCAGCCAGCGCCTTGGCACGGGCAAGGTTGACGTCGGCGAGGGTAAGCCGCGCGCCATCCGCGGCAAGACGGCGAGCGACACCGCCGCCGACGCTACCCACGCCCTGGATCGCGACATGCACGCCGCGCGCGCTGTCGCTGCCCAGCCCGCGCCTGATCGCTG
>JANNMK010000204.1:0-8447 GCA_031397785.1 Sphingomonas sp.
TCCTCGACTGGCCGACGCATGCCGCATCGAAGCCGGTGGCGATGATCCCCAATTGCGCGGCGACACGGCACGCGCACATCACGCTCGACGGATCGGGCCCGGTCTATCTCGCGCCGCCCGACCTCGATGCCTGGCCCAAGGTCCGGTGGGCACCGGACAGCGCGGCGATCCGCGTCGACCTCGATACGCTTACGGCGGCCGAGGTTGCGGGCTGGCGGGCGGGCGACCGGCTGCTGCTCAGCGGGCGGATGCTGACCGGGCGCGATGCGGCGCACAAGCGGATCGCCGACATGCTGAGCCGGGGCGAGACGATGCCGGTCGATTTCGCCGGACGGGTGATCTATTATGTCGGGCCGGTCGATCCGGTGGCGGGTGAGGCGGTGGGTCCGGCGGGGCCGACCACGGCGACACGCATGGACGCATTTTCCGACATGATGCTCGACCTTGGCCTGCTTGCCAGCGTCGGCAAGGCCGAGCGCGGGCCGGCGGCGACGGCGAGCATCGCGGCGCATGGATCAGCCTATCTGATGGCGGTCGGCGGTGCGGCCTATCTGGTGGCAAAGGCGATCGAGAAGGCGGAGGTGGTGGGCTTTGCCGACCTGGGAATGGAGGCGATCTATGAATTCACCGTGCGCGACATGCCGGTGACCGTGGCGGTGAGCAGCAGTGGCGAGAATGTCCATGTGACGGCGCCGATGGTGTGGAAGAAAAAAATTGCCGAGGAGGGGTTACTGGTGGGTGTGTAAGCCCAAGGCGTGACCAGCCGTTCAGGACGGGGCGTCCAGCCGGTCGGCGAGCAGGGCTGCACTTGGTGCAGATCTCCACGGTGGTCTTGTCGCGGACGATTGCGGCAGTCCACATGGGAACGTGCGCCGGGTTCGGCTGTTCTATCCGGCGACGATCCGGAGCATTGCCATGTCCTTTGTCCAGTTGAACCCGCCGATACCGCTGACCGTGACCGATCGCGGGCCGGGGATGGCGATCGGCATGATCGATTACGGGCCCGAACATAATCTGATCTGGGTGACCGCGATCGACGCAACGGGAGAAATCTGGTGCGCGCCCAACCCGATGGTGCGGATGCAGGCCAACTGGACGATGGGGCGGGGGCAGCCGCATCTGCCCGCCAATCAGGATGAGGCGGGCCTGCGCGCGGTATAGCCGGGCTACCCGATACGGGCCATCGGCCCATGGACGCCCGTATGGCGAGGCGGCATAGCGATGCCATGCTGATTTCCATGATCGCCATATTGCTCGCCGGGACCGGCAATTTCGCGATGCACCGCTGGATGCTGGAAAGCGGGCATCCGCTGGTCGAGGCGGCGACCGCTCCGATCCGCCGCACATTGGGGCGACATGCGACCTATGTGCTGGAATTCGGGTTGCTGCTGGGTGCGTTGCTGCTGGCCAAGGAAAGCTGGTTCATCGCGCTGTGTCTCTATGGCGTCTATACCGTAATGAACGCCGCCACCGTCGGGTGGTTGCAGGGCCCGCACAGCAATTAGCGACCGCGATTTGCGCGTTGGAGGGAAGTAAGCAAGCCCCTGCCCTGTACGGGAAAGCGGTCAGCGCCGGGGCGGGAGCGTCGTACCTTCGAGGCCGCCAGCGGTGATGATCGCCTCTTCCGCCGCCTTGAAGGCTGAGCGGGTGCCTGCGGGCGCATCGAACTCCGCATTTTCGGTCACGAAATACGCGACGCCGGTGCCGTTTTCGACATCGACCCACAGACCGGACAGCAGCGAATAGGCCGACCCCGCGTGGCCGATACGCTGGCGGCGATCGGCAAAGGGATCGTCACGGCACCCGGCGCGCGGCGTGGCGAGCTGTTGCATGGCAAGGCCATAGCGGCAGAAGAAACTGCCTTCGCCGCCCTCCCCCACGGTTACAGCGAGCGGGGCGACGGCGCCAAGTCCGCTGGTCAGCGCCCGATGGCTGCGGCGCGAGAGGAAACGGCCATCGTCGCGCAGCAGCAGCTGGCCGATGCGGGCAAGACCGCGCGCGGAGATGCGCAAGCCCCCTTGCGGCCCGAACGACGAGCCATTGCGGGCGAGCCGATAGGTCGAAAGATCGCAGCTGCCATCGCGTGCGGCGGCAACCGGGCAAGCCGGGCGCTGGCCGCCGAGATCATCGCGGGCGACATCGCCATTGGGGCGATAGAGGGTGACGGCACGGGCGACCGCATCGTCGCTGCACATCGTCCAGTTGAAACAGGCGTCGATACGCAGCGGCTGGAGCACCAGGCGGTGCATCAGCCGGTCGAAGCGTTCACCGGTCGCGCCTTCCATCGCAGCGGCGACAACCGGAAAATTGATATTGGCATAAGCAAAACCGGTTCCCGGGCGGCGGTCCGCGCTCCAGGCAGCAGAATCGCGCAGCGCGGTTTCGAGATCGCCATCGAGCGGCAGGCCGTAATCGATACCGTCGATCATCCCGGCGCGATGGCCGAGCAGTTGCCGAAGCGTGATCGGCCGGTCGGGGAAGCCGGGGTGGCGCAGCCGCCAGCCGAGATAGCGCGAGACATCGGTATCGAGATCGAGCTTGCGCTGATCGACCAGCCGCATGACGCCGATGGCGACCACCAGTTTCGAGATCGAGGCGATGCGTACCGGATCGTCGGCGGTCAGCGGCCGGCCGGTCGTGCGGTTCGCAACGCCGCGCAAAACGCGCGTTTGTTCGGCCCCGGTGGAATCGAAAGTGATGAGGACCGCAGCGGGCGGGATCGGCAACGGTGCGGCGGTGGGATCAGCCGGCGCGGACTGGACGAGTGCGGCAGCGAGGATCAAACTAAACATCCAGCGATGCTAGCCGATGGTGCGCCGAATGGAAGCGCGGCAACAAGTTTCCTTTGCAACGACTATTGAAACACGCGCAACCTGACCATATAACGGATGAGCGAACCGGGCCCCTCTGGCGCGCATGGCTGCATTCCCCTCCGCTAGCCATGCACGTGATGTCGGATCGTATCGGGTGACACCGGTACTTGCGGGTCCGACTGCCTTTCAAAGGTTCGCTTCCCCCCGCAGACCAAGCTGGCCACGCTCCGCAGTGCCGGTGCATCCGATGAACTTTATCTTGTTCGCCGAGGAGTGCACCCATGAATCCCCGTATTTTCCGCATGATCGAAACTCACGCTCGCGTAGATGACGCGCTGCGCCGCGAACTGCGGCGTCCCAGCGGCGACTGGCAGCGGGTGAGCGAACTCAAGCGACTGAAGCTGCGGATCAAGGACCTGATCCAGCGCCAGCTGACCCGGCACATTCCGGTTCGCGCGCGCGGCTGACGGCACACACGGTACCGACCGCGGCGACCCACCAGAGAACGGGCCTTCAAAGACCGGCCGGCGGTGGCATCGGTTTGCCGAACAAAACCGTGCCGCCGTCATTGCCCATCGATCATGATCAAACGACAGGAACAGGTTCGTGGATTTTCTTTTCATCGACTGGCTGGGAACGCCGGTCTGGTTCTGGCTCAGCTTCCTCGGGCTCGTCGTCGTGCTTACTGCATTCGACCTTGGCTTCCTCCACAAGGAGGACAAGGAAATGGGTATCGGCGAATCCCTGAAGCTTTCCGCCTTCTATATTTCGATTGCACTGGCATTCGGCATCTGGGTCTATTTCCAGAAGACAGCGGCATTCGGCGAAGAAGTCGGGCTCGACCTGACGATGAAATATTATACCGGGTTTTTCATCGAAAAGGCACTGTCGATCGACAATATCTTTGTCATCGGGCTGATATTCACGACTTTCGCGATTCCGCCGAAATATCAGTATCGCGCCCTTCTATGGGGTATCATCGGGGTCATCGTGCTGCGTGGCATCATGATCGCACTCGGCGCGGCGCTGGTCGAACAATTTTACTGGCTGCTGTATATCTTTGCGCTGTTCCTGATCGCGACCGGTGTAAAAATGCTGTTCGCCAGTGAAAAGCCGATGGATGTGGCCGGCAATCCGGCGGTCAAATTCATCTCGCGAATCATGCGGGTCACGCCCGACCTCCACGGTCAGAAATTTTTCGTGAAGGTGCCCGACAAGACCGGCAAGCTGGTGCTCGCGGCGACCCCGCTGTTCCTTGCGCTGGTCGTCATCAACATCGCCGACCTGGTATTTGCGGTCGACAGCGTAACGGCCATCTTTGCGATAACCACCGATACGTTCATCGTCTATACCTCGAACATCATGGCCATCCTGGGCTTGCGCGCGCTTTATTTCGCGCTCGCAGCGATGGTCCACCGCTTCCACTATCTCAAATACGCGCTCGCCCTGGTGCTGGTGTTCATTGGCTCGAAGATATTCGTCGCCGATTTCCTGCTGGACGGTGACAAATTTCCGCCGGCGCTGAGCCTGGCCGTGACGTTCGGTCTGATCTTTGGCGGCATCATCTGGTCGCTGTGGAAAACCCGTGGCAATCCCGCGGTGGCCAACATATCCCCTACCCTCATCGAAACAGGAGAAACAAAGCGATGACGTTTGAAGCCAATCGGCGCACCATGTTGGGCGTCGCAGCACTTGCCGCTGGGGCTGCTGCAATTTTGCCCGCAAACCGCGCGGTCGCGGCCGATCCGGTCAGCGGCCCGGCGCGAACCAGCCTGACGCCTGCACAGGCGCTGACGCGGCTGATGGAGGGTAATCGCAAATTCGTCGCCGACGAAGATAATGTATCGGACCTGTCGACACGCCGCCGTCTGGAACTGGCGCGTGGCCAGGCGCCGTTTGCCGCGCTGGTCGGATGCGCCGATTCGCGAGTCGGACCGGAACAGCTGTTCGGCGCGGGACTGGGCGAATTGTTCATCGTCCGTACCGCGGGCAATTATGTCGATGACGCCGGCTATGGCAGTCTCGCCTATGCGGTGGCGGCGCTGGGCGTTCCGCTGATCGTCGTGATGGGCCACGAACGGTGCGGCGCAGTCGATGCGGCGACCAAGCTGGTGGTCGACAATGCACAATTGCCGCCATCGCTGACCCGGATGGTCCAACCGATCCTGCCCGCCATCGTCGATGCACGCGCATCACTGGGCGCTGGCGCCGACTTGCTCGACCATGCCATTCATATGAACGTCCGTCATGTCACTAGGACGTTGCGCCAGAGCACCGACCCATTGCTCGCCACGCCGATGGTCGAGGGCAAAGTGATGGTGGTGGGTGCTTATTATGACCTCGACACCGGCGCAGTCGACTTTTTCGATCGCGGGTAACGGGCAGAAGTACGCGCGGGGCGACCGATCAGAACCGGCCGCCCCGCACTACATCGACATCGCCGACAAGCAGGATGATGCCGTGGCTTTCGAGCAACGGGGCAATCGCTTCGACAAAAGCATCGGCCTTGGCGGCGTTGGTGACACTGAGGAACACCACCTTGGCCTGGGCGCCGCTGATTTGATCGTCGGCCCAGTGGCCGCCGCGCCCTTGCCCTTCGAGCGTGGGCAGGATCGTGTAACCGGCAATGCCGACCCGCTGCGCCGCCGTGATCACCCGGCGAACAAGCAATGCATCGACCAGCACTTCGATCCGGCGGCGGGACACGGTTTCGGTCATGGCGCAATCCAGCGGGCAAGGGCGGCGAACAGCGATATGCCGACGACGATGTTGAACGGAAAAGTCACGGCAAGCGACATGCCGAGATACAGGCCTGGGTCAGCCTGGGGCAAGGCCATGCGGATGACCGCCGGGGCGGCGATATAGGAGGCGCTGCCCGTAAGGATGCCCAACGTGGCCGCCGAGCCCGGATCGAGACCGATAGCCGTGCCGACGATCACGCCGAGACTGCCATTGATCAGCGGCAGCAGGATAGCCAGCCCGGCAATCGGCCAGGTCAGTGCGCGGGCATCGCGGAAACGGCGCGCGGCTATCAGCCCCATATCGAGCAGGAAGAGGCACAGGACGCCGCGGAACAGCGTGTCGAAAAATGGCATGACCTGAGCCAGCGCATCTTTTGGCGCGGCAAGGCCGATGATGAAACTGCCGACCAGCAAAACCACCGATCCGTTGAGCAGGGTTTCGTGCAACAGACCCCCGGTTCCGTTCCTGCCGCCGCCATCGCTGACCGCACCGGCGCGCCTGGCAAGCATCAACCCGACGATGATGCCGGGGGTTTCCATCAGCGCCAGCACCGCAACCATATACCCTGCAGGCGGTATGCCCGATGCTGTCAGCACTTCGATCCCGGTGACAAAGGTGACGACGCTGACGGAACCATAATGGGCGGAAGCGGCGGCGGCATCGATCGAGCCGAGCCGACCGAATTTGCGCAACAGCCAATAGGCCGGGATCGGCAGCAGCGCGCTCAATGCGACCCCGGCGATGGCGGCGCTGAGCATGTCGATGCTGAAACCGGCTTCGGCAACCTGCTTGCCGCCTTTCAGCCCGATCGCCGCCATCAGGTAAAGCGACATTCCCTTGGCGATCGCTTCGGGCACCGACAGATCCGACCGCGCCAACGCCGCAATCGCGCCGAGCAGAAAGAACAGGATAACCGGCGAGATCAGTGAATCGAGAGCGCTCACGCTATCGGTCTATTGCGCCGGAGCGGCGCGGTTTTTCATCCGGGCTTCGAGCGCCTCCGCCTCGGCGCGGGTTGCGGCCGTACATTCTCCAGTGCGGCGCGCCGAGACGCGCATCTCGACTGTCGCATTTGCCTGCGGGACCGCCGGATTGGTCATGGTGGTGGTTATACGGATGGTGGATGTTTCCTTCCCCATCGTCCCGGCCATCGCCATCGTCGCACTGCCGCCGCCCGGCACTCCGGTGCACTGCAGGCTGCCGTTGACCGCTTCGCCATCGACCTCGAACGACTGAAAGGCGCAATTGCCCGATGCATTGCCCATATCCTTCAGCCGATCCTGCTGGCTGCGCGCCGCCGCCGCTTCAGTGAGGCAATAGCTGTTCTTGACCGCGGCGGCATTCTCCATCTGGCCGCGCGCTTCGGCTAGCGCAGCGGCAGGCATGCCGGGAACATCGAAACGCAGGAATTCGACATCGGCCTCATACTGACCGGGGCGCATCGACTGTGTTTCGGCCATTTCGGCAGCAACCGCGCGCTCGTTTGCGGTGCCGTTCGGCACGTCGGCGTCGCTGCACGCGGCGAGCGCCAGCGTGGTCGCGCATATGGCGATGATCGAAACGCGCATGTTCAGCTTCCCCCCAGATATCCCACAGGCCGGTGTCGCACGCTTTCTGTTGCGACAGCCCTGTGGCTTGAAGCATCGTCACTTCGCGGCAATTGGCAAGCGCGAATTCAAGGCAGTGAATCCAAAGCAGCGTTGAACGCATGCGTCCGTCGGTCCATATAGTGAACATGGCCATCACGATCCGCACCAGCCTCGCCGAACCCGAAACCGATGGGGCATTCGTACCGCACCGCCCGGCCCGCCCGCCCAAGGCAGAGGGCGGCAGGCCATTCGTGCTGGCATCCGAATATGAACCGGCGGGCGACCAGCCGACCGCGATTGCCGAGCTGGTGACCGCAGCACAGGCCGGCGAGCAGGACCAGGTGCTGTTGGGGGTGACCGGGTCCGGCAAGACATTCACCATGGCCAAGGTAATCGAGACGATGCAGCGCCCGGCGCTGATCCTGGCACCGAACAAGATTCTCGCGGCGCAGCTCTATGGCGAGTTCAAGAGCTTTTTCCCCGACAATGCGGTCGAATATTTCGTCAGCTATTATGATTATTATCAGCCCGAAGCCTATGTGCCGCGGTCCGACACCTATATCGAAAAAGAATCGAGCGTGAACGAGGCGATCGACCGGATGCGGCACAGCGCCACCCGCAGCCTGCTCGAACGCGATGACGTGATCATCGTCGCATCGGTGTCGTGCCTTTATGGCATCGGCTCCGTCGAGACCTATTCGGCGATGATCTTCGACCTGAAAAAGGGCGCGACCGCCGACCGGCAGGAGATCGTTCGAAAGCTGGTCGCGCTGCAATATAAGCGCAACGACCAGGCATTTCAGCGCGGCAATTTTCGCGTGCGCGGCGACAGCCTGGAAATCTTTCCATCGCATTATGAGGACAGCGCCTGGCGGGTGACCTTCTTCGGAGACGACATCGAGGAGATTGTCGAGTTCGATCCGCTGACCGGCAAGAAAGCGGCGAGCCTCAATAGCGTGCGGGTCTATGCCAATTCGCACTATGTGACGCCGGGCCCGACGCTGAAACAGGCATCCGAAGCGATCAAGCATGAGCTGACCGAGCGACTGAAAGAGCTGGTGGCGGAGGGGCGGTTGCTCGAGGCGCAGCGGCTGGAGCAGCGCACCAATTTCGACCTAGAGATGATCGCCGCGACGGGCAGCTGCGCAGGGATCGAGAATTACAGCCGCTTCCTGACCGGGCGCCTGCCGGGCGAGCCACCGCCGACCCTGTTCGAATATCTGCCCGAAAACGCGTTGCTGTTCGTCGATGAAAGCCACCAGACGGTGCCGCAGATCGGCGCGATGGCCAAGGGCGATCACCG
>JANNMK010000247.1:0-10328 GCA_031397785.1 Sphingomonas sp.
AGGTGATGAAGCCCGGCGCCACACAATTTGCGGTAACCCCGCGCCGTGCATATTCCTTGGCGATCGATTTCATCATCCCGATCATTCCCGCCTTGGCGGCGGTGTAATTGCTCTGCCCCGGATTGCCGGTGACGCCGACCACCGAGGTGATCGAGATGATCCGACCGAAGCGCTGCTTCATCATCGGGCGGCAGGCGGCGCGGCACAGCCGAAAGGCGGCCGAGAGGTTGAGGGCCATCTCCTCGTCCCACTCTTCGTCCTTCATCCGCATGGCGAGATTGTCGCGGGTGACGCCGGCATTGTTGACGAGAATGTCGAGTTTGCCGCCGAGCGCCTCGACCGCTGCCGGAACGAGCGCATCGACTGCCGCGGGATCGGACAGGTTGCAGACGAGTTGGACGTGACCACCGCCAGCGCCTGCGCTTGGGGAAGGCGAAGAGAACGCGCCGCCAGCGCCTGCGCTGGGGGAAGGCGAAGAGAACGCACCGCCAGCGCCTGCGCTGGGGGAAGGGAATGAGGACGCGCCGCGAAGTTCATCGGCAAAGGCGGCGAGTTTTTCGGCATTGCTGCCCGAGAGGGCGAGGCGCGCGCCCTGTGCGGCAAGCGCCCGGGCGATGGCAGAGCCGATGCCGCCGGAAGCGCCGGTGACCAGCGCGGTCATGCCTGTCAGATCGAACATCAGATTTCCTTTAGCAGTGCTTCGATATCGTCCATCGTGATGACAGGTGTCGCGACGGTATCGGGCGAAATGCGTTTGACCATCGGGGTCAGCACCTTGCCGCCGAATTCGACCATGTGGGTGACGCCGGTTTCCGTCATGTTGGCGACGCTTTCGCGCCAGCGCACCCGGCCGGTGACCTGATCGACGAGTTGCGCCGCGATGATCGCGGGGTCCGAGACCGGGGCGGCGGTGACATTGGCGAACAGTGGCACGAACGGCGCGTTCGGCGGGCGATCGGCCAGGGCGGCGGCCATGGCATCGGCGGCGGGCTGCATCAGCGGGCAATGAAAGGGGGCCGAGACGGGAAGCAGGATGCCGCGCTTGATGCCAAGCTCCTTGGCGCGTTCGATGGCGCGTTCGATCGCGGCTTTGTGGCCGGAAATGACAACCTGCGAAGGATCATTGTCGTTGGCGATGGTGCAGACCTGGCCTTGCGCGGCGGCATCGCACAGCGCCTGCGCCTTTTCGACATCCGCGCCGAGCAGCGCCGCCATCGCGCCGATGCCAACCGGCACCGCCGCCTGCATCGCCCGCCCGCGCAGCCGGAGCAGCCGGGCGGTGGTGGCGAGATCGAACGCGCCCGCAGCGCATAGCGCGCTATATTCGCCCAAGCTGTGGCCTGCGACATAGTGGCATTTGTCGGACAGGCGGACGCCGCCTTCGATTTCCAGCACACGCAGGGTGGCGATGGCGTTGGCCATGATCGCCGGCTGGGCATTTTCGGTCAGCGTCAGGTCGGCGTCAGGTCCGCCCTGCATCAGCGCAAACAGTTTCTGCCCCAGTGCATCGTCGACCTCCTGAAATACTTCGCGCGCGACCGGGCTGGCGGCGGCCAGTGCGCTGCCCATGCCGACTGCCTGACTGCCCTGCCCCGGAAATATGAATGCGCGCATTGATGGATATTCCTGCTGGGAGGGTGATTACCCGAAGCGTCCGAACGGGACGACCATGTTGCCGGGGTAGTGGCCGATTTCGCAGCGGCCGCCGTAGCGGATGTTGGCGCGTTGGCACCAGTCCTGGGCGATGCCCACCTCGTCCTTGCCATAGGGGCGGTCGTTTTCCTTTATGTCGGAGATGGGGCCGAGCCGGATTTCCGCCGGTGGATTGCGCCACACGGCGGAAGTGAGCGCGAAGAAACAGCGGTCGATGGAATAAAGATATTCGCCGACTTCCTCGACCATCATCACATGGCCGGTGACGTCGGGAAACAGCGGCGTTCCGACCATCATCGCGGCGCTGATCAGGTTGAAGGCGACATAGCGTTCGCCGGTTTTCAGCCCGGGTTCGAGGCTGCGCGGGTCCTTTGCCGACAGCCATGCCAGTGCGCGGGCCTGGGAATCGAGGTTGCCGTCGATCACCATCGGGCCGTGGCACAGATGCGGGAAACCGGCGCGGTAGAGGATGGCAAGCATGTAGGAGGCATCGCTGTAGCCCATATAGGTCTTGCTGCGCGCCGCCGGGCCGAGCCGGGGCAGCACATCCATCGCGATGCGCCCTGCGCCATAGCCGCCGCGTGCGAACCAGATGGCGTCGATATCCTCCCGATTGGCCATTTCGACGAACGCTTCGGTGCGCTGTTCGTCCGATCCTGCGAAATGGCCGTGGCTCATCGGGTCGGGAACGGTGGTGGCGTCCGACCAGGCAAAGCCGGTTTCTCCGCCGGTTTCATTGGGCGCGCGGCCGTAGACCTGCGGGTGCCAGACCAGTTCGACATCGGGAAACTGCGCAGCAACCAGCGCGTTGGTGCGTTCGACATGACGCGGCAGAAGATAGACGCTGGGGGCGACGATACCGATGCGTGTGGTCAAATGTCCGGTCCCCGGTTGGCTTTCATCGGCAAAACACATAGCGGGGCGCAATGAAGGATACCAAACGCTATTTCTTTTGCGGCATCGCAGGATCGGGGATGCTGCCGCTGGCGATGATCCTGCGCGGGCGGGGCTGCGAGGTGTGGGGCAGCGACCGCACGCTGGACCAGGGGCGGACGGCGGCAAAGTTCGCGTGGCTGGAGGCCGAGGGCGTGCCGATGTTTGCGCAGGACGGCAGCGGGGTGCAATCGTCCGAGCAGATCCTGATCGCCTCTGCGGCGATCGAGGAGAGCGTTGCCGATGTGGCGCAGGCCAAGGCACTGGGTTGCCGGCGAATGACGCGGGCCGAGCTCAACTCTGCGCTGTTCAACGCGGCGAGCGAGCGGATCGGCGTGGGCGGCACCAGCGGAAAATCGACCGTTACCGGGATGATCGGCTGGATTTTGCATGCAGCAGGCCGCCGACCGACCGTGATGAACGGCGCGGTGATGCGCAATTTCGCGAGCGCGGACAATCCCTATGCCAGCGCGCTCGCCGGGGACGAAGCGGCCTATGTCAGCGAGGTGGACGAGAGCGATGGATCGATCGCGCACTATGATCCGACTGTCGCAGTGGTGACCAACATCAGCCTCGACCACAAGAGCCTCGCCGAGTTGCACCTGTTGTTCGGGGATTTCACCCGGCGCGCCGGAACCGCCATCGTCAATGCCGACGATGACGAAAGCGCGCCTCTGTGGGCCGGTGCGGTGACCTTCGGTTTTGCCGATGAAGCCGATGTCCAGGCGGTCGATTTCACTGCGGAGGCGGCGGGCAGCCGGTTCGGCGTGCTGGTCGACGGTGCGCGGCATGACGCGTGCTTGCGGATGCCCGGACGGCACAATGTCGCCAATGCGCTCGCCGCTATTGCCGCAACCCGGGCGGCGGGAGTGCCGGTCGCCGATGCTGTCGCGGCGCTGGGGCGTTTCGCTGGCCTCGCCCGCCGCTATGAGGTCATCGGCAGTGCAGGCGGCGTGACCGTGATCGACGATTTTGCGCATAATCCGGACAAGGTCGCGGCGACCCTCGCAGCGGTCGCCGACCAACCGGGCCGCGCACTGCTGTTTTTCCAGCCACATGGCTACGGCCCGCTCAGGCTGATGGGCAAGGAACTGGCGGCGGCCTTTGCCGCAGGGATGCGCGGCGGAGACAGGCTGTGGGTGTGCGATCCGGTCTATTTCGGCGGGACGGTCGATCGTTCGGTCGGCAGCGAGGCGCTGGTGGCAGATATTGTCACGCATGGCGGCGACGCGGTGCATCTGCCGGCGCGCGAGGATATCGGGACGGCGATGCTGGCCGAGGCGCGCGCTGGCGACCGGATTGTCGTGCTCGGTGCGCGGGACGATACGCTCACCGAGTTTGCGCACGGATTGATGGGATCGCTCTAATTCGGCGTCTCCACCGCCAAACCTGTTTGCCCGGCGGCGTCGGCCATTGCCTTGTCGAGCATGGCGAGACTGTGCTGACCGGATTTTGCGATGGCAATGTGAAGAGCATCGCCGGGACAGCATGCCAACGCGGAGCCTTGCATCAGGGCACTTTTCCTGTATGAGCGCCGCTTCAACGCGTGCCTGGTCCCGAACCGGATCGCTGTGAAAACCAGAAATACCGACGAAAGCCGGAGGGGTGTGGGCATGGTGTGCACATCAGCGATCGGCAGATGTAAGGACGAAAGATATGGCTCTTTACGAGCATGTCTTCCTCGCGCGTCAGGATCTCAGCCAGGCGCAGGTTGACGCCATTGCTGAGGCTTCGACCAAGATCGTGGAAGACCAGGGGGGCAAAGTCTCCCGCACCGAGACCTGGGGTCTCAAGCAGCTGGCCTACAAGATCGAGAAGAACCGCAAGGCGCATTTCGTGATGCTGACGATGGACGCCCCGAGCGACACCGTGGCCGAACTGGAGCGCCAGTCGTCGATCAACGAAGACATCATCCGTTACCTGACCATCCGCGTCGACAGCCATGAAGAAGGCCCGTCGGTTATGATGCGCAAGAGCGACCGCGCCGAGCGCAGTGATCGTGGCGACCGGGGCGACCGCGGGGACCGTGGCGATCGCGGCGACCGTGGTGGCCGTGGTGGAGAGCGCAGCGAGCGCGGCCCGCGCCGCGACCGCGAAGAGGGAGGCGAATAAGCATGGCCCGTCCATTTTTCCGCCGGCGCAAGACTTGCCCGTTTTCGGCCAAGGAAGCACCGAAGATCGATTATAAGGATGTCCGCCTGTTGTCGGGTTTCCTGTCCGAGCGCGGCAAGATCATGCCGTCGCGTATCACCGCCGTATCCGGCAAGAAGCAGCGTGAGCTGGCCCGTGCGATCAAGCGCGCGCGCCACATCGGCTTGCTTCCCTACATTGTGAAGTAAGGGAGCGAACCCATGCAGATCATCCTGCTCGAACGCATCGAGAAACTTGGCGCCATCGGCGATGTCGTTACCGTCAAGGACGGTTACGCGCGCAATTTCCTGTTGCCGAACAAGAAGGCGCTGCGGTCGAATGCCGCGAACCTGAAGGTGTTCGAAGCCAATCGCGCCAAGATCGAAACCGACAACGCCAGCCGTCGCGGCGAAGCCGAAACCCACGCCACCACGGTGGCCGGTGCGCAGGTCGTCCTGATCCGTCAGGCGTCGAATGCCGGCCAGCTTTACGGTTCGGTATCGGTGCGTGACATCACCGAGGCGCTGCACGAACAGGGCCACACCGCCGTCGCCAAGGCGATGGTCGTGCTGGAACGGCCGATCAAGACGCTGGGTCTGTTCGACGTTCGCGTCAACCTGCACCCGGAAGTCGCGGTGACCGTTCAGGCCAATGTCGCGCGCTCGCCCGACGAAGCAGAATTGCAGAAACAGGGCATCAACGTGCTCAATCAGCAGTTCGAGGAAGATGCCGCCGAAGAAGCCGCCGCTGCCGAGGAGTTTGCGGAGACGCAAGCCGAAGCCAGCGCCGAACAAAGTGCCGAACCGGACAGCGACGAAGCATAAGTCCGCCATCGTCCCAGCCTTCATCGTCCCAGCCTTTTGAAAGGGTCGCGTTTCCAGCCGGGAGCGCGGCCCTTTTTTATAGCGAAGGAGCAGCGGGGACTTTCTCGGCTTCGCGGTCTTCGTGCGTGACGCGCATGGCATGATCGCGGGAAGCTGTGGTTTTCCGGGAATATGCGGAACATATCAGGACCGATGAGCGCGGGACAGCGCCCGGTGGCGTTTCCGGCGACTTGACATTGGACAGGTTTTTGTCCAGTTGTATCCGATGCAAGCCATCAGCTATTCCGAAGCGCGCGAAAATCTGAAGTCGGTGATCGACAAGGTCGTGGCCGATCGCGCCCCGATTGCCATTACGCGTCAGCGCGGCGAGGGGGCGGTGCTGATTTCCGCCAGCGAATGGGCGTCGATGGAAGAGACGCTGTACCTGTTGCAGTCGCCAGCCAATGCCAAACGTCTGCTTGAAGCCATTGCAGGATTAGAAGCCGGGGAGGGCGAAGAGCATGAGCTTATTCGTCCATGAAACTTGTTTTCTGGCCGACTGGTTGGGAGGACTATCTCTACTGGCAGGAACATGATGACCGCGCTCTGGACAAATTAAATGACCTGATTGAGCAATGCCGTCGCCACCCGTTCAAGGGCACAGGCAAGCCTGAACCGCTTGGTGGCAATCTGAACGGATGGTGGTCACGGCGGATCAGCCATGAGCACAGGCTGGTGTATCGGGTATCGGGCAAGGGCGAGATGCAGGCGCTGGAGATAGCGCAGTGCCGCTATCATTATTGAGCGCAACTGTGGGGCATGGTCCCGATCAGACGGTGAGGATGCCCTCGACACAGAGGACCGCGCGGCCGCCGATGTAGATGCCGTCTGCCGCGTAACACACTTGCACCATGCCGTTGCGGCCGACCTCCCTGCCCTGGCTGGCGGTGTAGCTGTCACCTGACTGCGCCGCGCCATGGTCCAGACGATAAGCGGCGACAGCGCCATTGCCGCTGCCGCAGACGGGGTCTTCGTTTATGCCGTCGGCCGGCGCGAAGCTGCGGGTGACGATGGTGCCCTGCCCTGTTTCGGCAAACACGGTGAGGCCGGTGCTGTGATGTGCGTGGTCATAGGCGGCGAGGGCGGCATAGTCGGGCGTGAGCGCGCGGACCGTGCCCTCGTCGGGATAGTGCGCGATCACCCAGCGCGGGCCGACATCGACGATCCGCGGCGCGTGGACGAAGGGTGCAGACGCGCCGAGCGCGCGGTGCAGCGCATCGGCATCGGGCGCGGAAACGCTGCTGTGGGCAGGCAGGCGGAAGGAGACGCCGCTGGTGCGCCAGTCGCCCGGCACGGCGATTTCGACGAGGCCGACACCGCATTGCTGCACCAGCCTGCCATTTGCCGGGGTGGCAAGGCCGCTGGCGAGAATGGCGTGCGCCGAACCGATTGTCGGATGACCGGCGAAGGGGAGTTCGGAGCGGGGCGTGAAGATGCGCAGCCAATAGTCGGCGGCAGCGTCGGTTGCGGGCAGGACGAAGGTGGTTTCGGAAAGGTTGGTCCAGTCGGCGATCGCCTGCATCTGTTCCGCGGTCAGCCCGTCGCCATCGAGGATGACGGCGACCGGATTGCCCATGAACGGAACTGCGGTGAAGACATCGACGGTGTGGATGCGGCGGCGGACCATGGCTGCGGCGATCAATAGCCCATCAGGCTCAGGACTTCCTTGCGGCTGCGATGATCATCGAGGAAGCAGCCGAGCAGGCGGCTGGTGACCATGCCGACGCCCGGGGTACGCACGCCGCGCCCGGTCATGCAGCCATGCTGCGCCTCTATCACCACAGCGACGCCATGCGGATTGAGATTGGCAGCGATACAGTTGGCAACCTCTGCGGTCAGCCGTTCCTGCACCTGGAGGCGGCGGGCATAGCCGTTGAGCACGCGGGCGAGTTTCGAGATGCCGACGACGCGGTCGCGCGGCATATAGGCGATCGAGGCCTTGCCTGTGATCGGCGCCATATGGTGTTCGCAGTGCGACTGGAACGGGATGTCCTTGAGCAGGACAAGTTCCTCATAGCCGCCAACCTCGTCGAAGGTGCGGCTGAGGTGGATCGCAGGATCCTCCGCATAGCCCGAGCAATATTCCTTCCATGCGCGGGCGACGCGCTTGGGCGTGTCGAGCAGTCCTTCGCGGGTGGGATCATCCCCCGCCCACTCGATGATGGTGCGAACCGCTGCTGCGACATGGTCCGGGACTAGCAGTTTGCCGTCGCTATCACGGTCGAATTCGGCAGTCGGGTCACGGTCGGCCATTTGGGTTTCCCTGTGTTGATGCGATGCCATGTGGTCCCCTCTCCGACGCGATGCAAGCGATCCTGCTACACAGCGTAACGAAAAGGGGCCGGTTCAGATGCGAACCGGCCCCTTTCGAGATCAGACTGTCACCGAAACATTCAGAAGCGGTAGCGGACGAGACCGCCATAGGTGCGCGGCTGATTGCGATAGCCCGACAGCGATCCGGCCTGCGCGGTGCTGGGGAAAATCGTCGTCACATAAGTGTCGTCGGTCAGGTTGCGGCCCCATGCCGTAACTTCGAACCCATTGCCCAGTTCCAGCGTGAGCGAGGCGCTGAGATTTTGCGTATCGCGGCGGAAGGTGGGTGCACCCTCGGCAATCTGGGTGTTGCCTTCGTGGTAATAATTGGCGTTGAAGACCAGATTGGTGTCGCCGCCCAGTTCATAGGTGTAGGTGCCGCCGAAGCTGACGGTATATTCCGGGATGCCGGCCGGACGCTGCCCGGTGAGATCGGTGGGCACCACGCCGAAGGTTGGCGTGAGCGCCGAGCCGCCGACATAGCTGTCATAATTGGCGTCGAGATAGGTGACCGCAGCGGTGAAGCTGAGGTTCGGTGCAGGCGAGATCGACGTATCGATTTCAACACCGCGGATCGACTGTTTCTCGGCATTGCCCAGCACGAAACCGGTGCCGGTGAACACATTGCCCTGGAACCCCTTGAGCGATTGTTCGAACACCGCGAGGTTGAAGGCAAAGCCGCGCCACTGGCCCTTGACGCCGACTTCATAGACTTCGGCATTTTCAGGGTCGGCAAAGCGGGTGCCGGTGGTCAGGTTGTTCGGCAGATTGGCACCGGCCGCAGTGCGGATCGGCGAGGCGGCAGGCGCGGGCACGGCGAACGGCGAACCGGCGATAAAGTCGCCGGCGAACGGTCGGCTGTCCGGCGACAGGTTGAACGAGGACGCCTTGAAGCCGGTCGCGTAGGTGGCATAGGCGCTGATATTGTCGCTGAACGCGTAGGCGAGCCGCAGCGTGTAGGAGAAGTCGTTGTCCCGCGTCCGGCCATCTTCCACCGCATTGGGGAAGTTAAGGAAGCCGGGCAGGAACTGCAACGGACGGAAGGCGAGGAACGGATTACAGGCCGGTCCGGTGGTCGGCGAACAGGAGACGGTACGGAACGGGCCGGGGACACCGGCACGCGCGCCGGTTGCAACCAGATCGATGGTCGAGAAGGTGTCGGTGGTGCTGTTGTTGCTGGTTACCCGCTTGCGATCCTGAGTGTAGTTGCCGCCTGCGGTCAGCACCAGCCCTTCGACGATTTCGAAATCAAGCTGGCCGAACAGCGAGAACGCCTTGTTGGCATAAGTGAAGTTTTCGAAACGGCCGAGCCCGGCCGAGCCGAACGGCGCGACCGTTGCGGGAATGCCGTTGAGCAGGCGCAGCAGCGGTTCGTTGGTGATATAGCCGCCGCCCGACAGCAGATTGGCATAGTTGCGGAAGTCGCGCCCGAAGGTCAGCGAGCTTTCGATGTCGATGTCTTCCTTGAAATAGAAGCCGCCGACGAGAAAGTTCAGCGGACCATCGAAGTCGGACGCGATGCGTGCTTCGAATGTGTAGGTGTCGATCGCGGTATCATTGGCGTTCGAGCCGATCAGGTCGGCGCTGGTGAAATCGCTGTCCTGGTTGGTCAGGCTGCGCACCGCGCGATAGGCACCGATGGCGGTCAGATCGAAAGCGCCGAGGCTGTAGTCGGCCTGGCCGGAGAAGCCGTAATTCTCGATCTCGTTGGTCGAATCGAAATTGGTCGCCTGGGTCAGCGCGAACCGGTCGTTCGAGATGACGCGCCCGCCGAGCGCGCGGATGGCACCGCCGGTCGGACCATCGACGATGTTGACGACCGCGCAGCACACTTCGTCGATCTTGTCATAATCGCCGATGAAGCGGATCTTGAAATCGTCGCCGGGTTCGAACAGCAATTGGCCGCGCACGCCATAGCGGTTGCGTTCGTTGCTATCGACGTTGCGGACGACATCGCGGACATAGCCGTCGCGGCTGTTGTAATTGCCAGCCAGGCTGAAGGCGATGGTTTCGGTGATCGGGCCGGTGATGTCAGCCTTGGCCACGATCGCGTTGAAATTGCCGTACGAAAATTCTGCCGAGCCGCCGAATTCGAACTGCGGTTCGGCGGTGACGAGGCTGATGATGCCGGCCGATGCGTTTTTGCCGAACAGGGTCGACTGGGGGCCACGCAGCACTTCGATGCGGCGGACGTTGGGCAGATCGCCGATTTGCGCTGCCGAACGCGAGCGATAGACGCCATCGATGAACACGCCGACCGATGGTTCGATGCCGGGGTTGTTGGCGCCGTTGCCGAAGCCGCGAATGATGAAATTGGTGTTGGCCGAGCTTTGCAGCTGCGCAAAATTGTGGTCGCGGGCGCCGGGGACGGTGCCGAAGCGGCCTGGGCAACGACATCGGCGGTCATCGACGGCGTCGGTTTCGCGCGCGAGCTGG
>JANNMK010000311.1:0-3557 GCA_031397785.1 Sphingomonas sp.
CTTCTTTGAACGCGCTAGCGGCGCGCGGATGCACAGCGCCTATTTCCGGCCCGGCGGCGTGCACCAGGACGTGCCGCTGAAACTGCTTACCGACATTGGCGACTGGTGCGATACGCGCCTGCCCGAACTGTTCGGCGATGCGATGAGCTTGGTTGTCGACAACCGCATTTTCAAACAGCGCAACGTCGACATCGCCACCGTAAGCAAGGAAGACGCGCTGGCCTGGGGCTTTTCCGGCCCCATGATCCGCGGCAGCGGCATCGCTTGGGATTTGCGCAAATCCCAGCCTTATGATGTTTACGACCGCATGGATTTCGACGTGCCGGTCGGCACACGCGGCGACTGCTACGACCGGTTCATGGTCCGCGTCGCCGAAGTTTATCAGTCGGCGCGCATCATCAAACAGTGCATTGCCCAGCTGCCCGAAGGGCCGATTGCCAGCCTCGATCGCAAGGTCGTCCCGCCCAATCGCGCCGAGATGAAAATGTCGATGGAGGCGCTGATCCATCATTTCAAACTCTATACCGAAGGGTTCCACGTCCCCGCCGGAGAGGTTTACGTTGCGACCGAAAGCCCCAAAGGCGAATTCGGCGTCTATTTGGTGTCGGACGGCTCGAACAAACCCTATCGCTGCAAAATCCGCCCGACCGCCTTCAGCCATCTTCAGGCGATGGATTTCATGGCGAAGGGGCATATGCTCGCCGATGCGACGGCGATCCTGGGTGCGATGGATATCGTGTTCGGGGAGTGTGACCGGTGATCTGGCGAGAAGTGCTGATCTTCTTCCTGGCCGCTGCCGCCTTTTGTTCAGGGGTCGCTGCATATCTATTTGCGTTCCACGGAGAGGCAAGCATCAAGGATATCGGCGCGTCCGCAGCAGCAGCGGTGATCGGAATGTATGTTGGACGCTACGTGGAAAAAGGGCTTATCCGTGGCTGACATCCACCTCCCTGACGAAGCCGAAACCCGTGCACGCTGGGGCGCGTTTGCCTGGACGGCACAGAATGCCGCGCAGGCCGACGCCATCATCGCCCGCTATCCCGCCGGGCGTCACCGCAGCGCAATCATGCCGCTGCTCGACCTTGCCCAGCGACAGGTCGGGGCAGAGACGCAAACCCAGGGCTGGTTACCTGTGCCGGTAATCGAATATATTGCAGCACAACTCGACATGCCGTTCATGCGCGCGCTCGAAGTCGCCAGCTTCTACACCATGTATAATCTCGCCCCCGTTGGCCGATACCATGTGCAGGTGTGCGGGACGACGCCGTGCATGTTGCGCGGCTCGGACGATGTCATGGCTGCCTGCAAAAACAAGGGAATGATCAAGGGCCGCACCACGCCCGACGGCCTGTTCACCCTTACCGAAGTCGAATGTATGGGCAATTGCGCCTCAGCGCCGATGGTCCAGATCAACGACGATAATTACGAAGACTTGGACTACGACCGCACCATCACGATCCTCGATGCGCTGGCCGAAGGCAAACCCCCCAAGCCGGGCACACAGGAGCCGGGGCGGCACACGGTGGAACCATTGGGCGAGCCGACCAATTTGGCGGCGATGGTCGGTGCCAATCATGATTATCGCGGGGAGTGGTGACGATGAGCGATGAATCGGAAATCCTGAACTTCGTTGGCGAACAGTTCCGGCGTCTCAACGCCCGCTTTGATAACCTCGAGGCAGATGTTCAGGAAGTGAAGACGCGCGTAACGGCACTCGATGAACATATGACCGGTATCTTCATTGCTTTGTCAGGTGTGAACACCCGTCTCGATCGCATGGACGAGCGGTTGAAGCGGGTAGAGCACCGCCCCGATCTCATGGATGTTCGATAATGGCTCTCGCTGACAAAGACCGCATTTTTACCAACGTCTACGGCTATCAGGACTGGGGCCTGAAAGCCGCACAGGCGCGCGGCGATTGGGACAACACCGCCGATTTGATGAAACGCGGCAATGACGCGATCATCGAGGAGATGAAGGCATCGGGCCTGCGCGGGCGCGGCGGAGCGGGATTCCCCACTGGCCTCAAATGGAGCTTCATGCCCAAGGCGCCGACGCCCGAGCGCCCCAGCTTCCTCGTCAACAACGCCGACGAAAGCGAGCCCGGCAGTTGCAAGGACCGCGAGAACATCCGCCACGATCCGCACAAGCTGATCGAAGGCGCGCTGATCGCCGGGTTCGCGATGCGGGCGCGCGCCGCCTATATCTATATTCGCGGCGAATATATCCGTGAGGCGGAGACGCTGTTCGCCGCCGTGCAGCAGGCTTATGACGCGGGTTTGCTCGGCAAGAACGCCGCCAAATCCGGCTATGATTTCGACGTCTTCGTCCATCGCGGCGCGGGCGCATACATCTGCGGCGAAGAAACCGCGATGATCGAGAGCCTTGAGGGCAAAAAGGGCCAGCCCCGCCTGAAACCGCCATTTCCTGCGGGCGCTGGCCTTTACGGCTGCCCGACCACCGTCAACAATGTCGAGAGCATCGCGGTCGTGCCCACCATCCTGCGGCGCGGTGCTCCCTGGTTCGCCAGCTTCGGGCGTGAAGGCAACAAGGGCACCAAGCTCTTTCAAATCTCCGGCCATGTCGAAAAACCGTGCGTTGTCGAAGAGGAGATGAGCATCCCCTTCCGCGAACTGATCGATCGCCATTGCGGCGGCATCCGTGGCGGCTGGGACAATCTGCTCGCCGTCATTCCCGGCGGTTCGTCCGTCCCACTGGTCCCGGCAGCGGAGATCGCCGACTGCCCGATGGATTTCGATGGCCTCAAAGCCGTCGGCTCCGGCCTCGGCACCGCTGCCGTCATCGTCATGGACAAATCGACCGACATCGTCCGCGCGATCAGCCGTATCAGCTATTTCTACAAGCATGAAAGCTGCGGCCAGTGCACCCCGTGCCGCGAAGGAACCGGCTGGATGTGGCGCGTCATGGAACGCCTACGCACCGGCGACGCCGACATCAGCGAGATCGACCTCCTCCAGCAGGTCACCAAACAGATCGAAGGCCACACCATCTGCGCCCTCGGCGACGCTGCCGCCTGGCCGATCCAGGGCCTGATCAAACATTTCCGCCCCGAAATCGAGCGGCGGATCGTGGAACGTAAGGATCATGAGCGACCGATGCTCGAGGCTGCCGAATAATGCCTAAACTCACCGTAGACGGCATCGAGGTCGAAGTGCCCGCCGGCGCCACCGTGCTTCAGGCGTGCGAAATCGCGGGCAAGGAAATCCCGCGCTTCTGCTATCACGAGCGGCTGTCGATCGCGGGCAATTGCCGGATGTGTCTGGTCGAGGTGAAGCCGGGGCCACCCAAGCCGCAGGCGAGTTGTGCGCTGCCGGCCGCCGAGGGCCAGGAAGTGCGCACCGACAGCCAGATGGTCAAGACCGCGCGCGAAGGGGTGATGGAGTTCCTCCTAATCAACCACCCGCTCGATTGCCCGATCTGCGACCAGGGCGGCGAATGCGATCTGCAGGACCAGGCCATGGCCTATGGCCGCGGCCACAAGCGCACCCTTGAGAACAAGCGCGCGGTCACCGAGAAATATATGGGCCCGGTGGTCA
>JANNMK010000312.1:0-5488 GCA_031397785.1 Sphingomonas sp.
TGTTGCGCCCGCCGGTCTTGTGCTTGCCTTCGGTCAGCGCCTTGACAGGCTTGCCTTTCCACAGACTCGACCGATCGACCAGAATGAGACCACGGCGACCGGGGCTCGTCGGATTATATTGCTTGAGTGCCATTTTGCTGATCCCGCCCTCAAATACCGGACGTGACGTCGATCGACTGGCCTTCGGCCAGCGTCACTACCGCCTTCTTGACGTCCGAACGCGTATAGGGGCGACCCTTCCACTTCTTGGTCTTGCCCTTGGCGATCATGGTGTTCACGCCAGTGACCTTCACATCGAACAGCGCTTCGACCGCCGCCTTGATGGCGGGCTTGGTCGCGTCCTTGGCCACCCGGAAAACGACGGCATTATGCTCCGAAAGCATAGTCGATTTTTCGGTGATGACCGGGCTCAACACCACGTCATAATGACGGGTGTCGACGCTGGCGGTTTTTTGCTTAGCCATTAGTTGGCCCCTCCCGGGAGGGCAAAGCGTGCCTCCAGCTGCTGGACCGCGGCGCGGGTAAGCACCAGCGTATCGGCCTTGAGAATGTCATAGACGTTGGCACCGATCGCCGGCAGCAGATTGACGCCGTAGATGTTGGCCGATGCCCGGGCAAAGCTCATGTTGGTTGCTTCGCCGTCGATGAACAGCGCGCGGTTCATGCCCAGCTTTTCGAGCTGGCAACCAGCACCCTGGTCTTGCCTTCGGCAATGTCGAAATTGTCGACAACCATGATGCCGCCGGCCTGCGCCTTGGCAGAGAGCGCCATGCGAAGGCCGAGCGAGCGGACCTTCTTGTTCAGCGAATGGCCGAATGTACGAGCCCGGGCGCCATGCGCCTTGCCGCCGCCGATGAAGATCGGTGCACGGCGGTTGCCGTGACGGGCAGTGCCGCCGCCCTTCTGGCGACCGAATTTCTTGCCGGTCCGGTTGACGTCGCTGCGTTCGCGGGTCGGACGAGCCGGGCCACGCCGCTTTTCGAGCTGCCAGGTCACGACACGATGCAAAATATCGACGCGCGGTTCGATGCCGAATACGGCGTCGGCGAGTTCGATATCACCCTTTGCGGCGGTGCCGTCGAGCGTTTGAATCTTGAGCTTCATGACCCTCAAGCCTCCGTCGAATCAGCGGTTTCCACTGCGGGAGCAGCGTCTACCGGGGCGGGTGCGGGAGTTTCTGGCGCAGTCGATGAAGTCTGCCTGGCGGCCACCGGATAGGGTGCATCGGCGTGCGCTGCGATCTTGACCGCATCGCGAACCAGCAACCAGGCGCCCTTCGATCCGGGCACCGAGCCCTTGACGAACAGCAAGCCGCGGTCGGCATCCGTGCGAACGATCTCCAGATTCTGCTGGGTGCGATTACGCGCCCCCATATGGCCTGCCATCTTCTTGTTCTTAAAGACGCGGCCCGGATCCTGGCGGTTGCCCGTCGAACCATGCGCACGGTGACTGATCGAGACGCCGTGCGTCGCGCGCATGCCGCCGAAGCCCCAGCGCTTCATGGCACCGGCAAAGCCCTTGCCCTGGGTTGTGCCCTGAACATCGACCATCTGGCCGGCAACAAAATGCTCGGCTGATATTTCGGTGCCGACATCGACCAGCGCGTCTTCCGACACGCGGAATTCGACGACCTTGGCCTTGAGCTCGACCTCGGCCTTGCCGAAGACGCCCCGTTGCGGCTTTGCTACATTTTTCGCCTTGGCCGTTCCGGCACCCAGTTGAAGTGCGACATAACCATCGGTTTCAGCATTGCGCTGGCCGACGACCTGGCACCCTTCAAGGGCAAGAACGGTAACGGGAACGTGACGACCGTCGTCCTGAAACAGACGGGTCATTCCCATTTTCCTAGCGATCACGCCAGTGCGCATGATCCATCACTCCAACAGAGGCCCCCGAACCATTTCGGGGGCTTGCCAGCCCAAGAAGTCATGCATCGCCCCGTCCGGGCTGAAATATGCCGTCCTTTGCAGGAGCGGCAAGACGGGGGACGCAGCCCGGAGAAGATCTCCGGCGGTATCTCCCGATAGCCCTCGATCCGAAGATCGAGAAACCATCAGAACCGGCGGTTAAGCCAGCTTGATCTCAACATTCACACCCGATGCCAGATCGAGCTTCATCAACGCCTCTACTGTCGCAGCGGTTGGCTGGACAATGTCGAGCAGACGCTTGTGCGTGCGCACCTCGAACTGCTCGCGCGACTTTTTGTCGACGTGCGGTCCGCGGTTGACGGTGAATCGTTCGATACGTGTCGGCAGAGGGATCGGGCCACGAATCAGCGCGCCGGTGCGGCGTGCGGTATCCGCAATTTCATTCGTCGCCGAATCGAGCACCCGATGGTCGAATGCCTTGAGGCGAATGCGGATATTCTGCGTGTCCATGGTGTTACCCAAATGATCCCGTCTATCGATGCGAAAGAACCGTGCCGACCACAACAAACAGGGCATCCCGACCGGCTAAACCGAATGCGGGAAACCCCGAAAATTGCGAACGGCAAAAATACCAAGCCGCCCGAATCGTTCGAACCGGGCGGCGTTGGCGAGCCTATATTACTTAGTGATGTCGCTGACAACCCCGGCGCCGACCGTACGGCCGCCCTCGCGAATGGCGAAGCGCAGGCCCGGATCCATGGCGATAGGCGCGATCAGCTTCACGCCGATGGTGACATTGTCGCCAGGCATGATCATCTCGGTTCCTTCCGGCAGGATCACTTCGCCGGTCACATCCGTGGTGCGGAAATAGAACTGCGGGCGATAGTTGTTGAAGAACGGCGTGTGACGGCCGCCTTCATCCTTCGACAGGACATAGACTTCGGCGTTGAAGTCGGTGTGTGGCTTGATCGAGCCGGGCTTGCACAGAACCTGTCCGCGCTCAACTTCTTCACGGCCGACACCGCGGATCAGCGCGCCGACATTGTCGCCGGCCTGGCCCTGGTCGAGCAGCTTGCGGAACATTTCGACACCGGTGACGACGGTCTTCTTGGTATCCTTGATGCCGACGATTTCGACTTCTTCACCGACCTTGACGATACCGGTCTCGATACGACCGGTGACAACCGTGCCGCGACCCGAGATCGAGAACACGTCTTCGATCGGCATCAGGAAGGGCAGGTTGACCGGGCGCTCGGGCTGCGGAATCCAGCTGTCGACAGCCTTCATCAGTTCGAGAATGGCTTCACGACCGATTTTGTCGTCGCTGCCGTCGAGTGCCTTGACCGCCGAACCCCGGATGATGGGGATGTTGTCGCCATCGAAATCGCGCTTGGACAGTTCTTCGCGGATTTCGAGTTCGACGAGCTCGAGGATTTCCTCGTCATCGACCAGATCGACCTTGTTCATGAAGACGACCATGGTCGGCACGCCGACCTGCTTGGCGAGCAGGATGTGCTCCTTGGTCTGTGGCATCGGACCGTCGGTCGCCGAAACGACGAGGATCGCACCATCCATCTGCGCGGCCCCGGTGATCATGTTCTTCACATAATCGGCGTGGCCCGGGCAATCGACGTGCGCATAATGGCGCGCTTCGGTTTCATATTCGACGTGAGCGGTCGAAATGGTGATGCCGCGCTCGCGCTCTTCCGGGGCCTTGTCGATATTGGCATAGTCGACAAAGGTCGCGCCGCCGGTTTCAGCGAGGATCTTGGTGATCGCTGCGGTGAGCGAGGTCTTGCCATGGTCGACGTGACCGATGGTGCCGATGTTGCAGTGCGGCTTGTTCCGCTCGAATTTTGCCTTTGCCATTGCTGGTATGTCCTCAAAAACAAATTGTGGTTAGGTCAGTCGGAGCGGAGCCTGCTGAACGAGGCGCCGCCCTTAGTCATTCTTGTCCGGTCTAGCAAGCGCTGGCGTCAGGCCAGCTTTGCCTTGACCTCTTCGGCCACGTTCTGGGGCACTTCCTCATAATGCGAGAATTGCATCGAGTAGTTGGCGCGCCCCTGGGTGAACGAGCGGAGCTGGTTCACATAGCCGAACATGTTGGCGAGCGGCACGATCGCTTCGACCACCTGGGCATTGCCCCGGCTGTCGGTTCCCTGGATCTGCCCGCGCCGCGAATTCAAATCGCCGATGACGTCGCCCATGAAATCCTCGGGCGTGACCACCTCGACCTTCATCACCGGCTCGAGCAGCTTGATGCCCGATTTGGCAGCCACTTCGCGCATCGCCGCACGGCCCGCGATTTCGAACGCCAGCGCCGATGAATCGACGTCATGATAGGCGCCGTCGGTCAGGCGGATTTCGAAATCGATGATCGGGAAGCCGATAAGATGGCCGTTCTCCGCGCTTTCGCGCATGCCCTTTTCCACCGACGGGATATATTCGCGCGGAATGTTGCCGCCCTTGATATCGTCATGGAAGGTGATGCCCGATCCACGTTCGCCCGGCGCGACGGTGACCTTGACCCGGCCGAACTGTCCCGATCCGCCCGACTGCTTCTTGTGGGTGTAGTCGACGTCGACCTTCTTCGCGAGACTCTCGCGATAGGCGACCTGCGGTGCGCCGACATTCGCTTCGACCTTGAATTCGCGGCGCATGCGATCGACGAGGATGTCGAGGTGAAGCTCGCCCATGCCCTTGATGATCGTCTGGCCGCTTTCATGGTCGGTCGACACGCGGAAGCTGGGATCCTCGGCAGCCAGACGGTTGAGCGCGATGCCCATGCGTTCTTGGTCGGCCTTGGTCTTGGGCTCGACGCTGAGTTCGATCACCGGTTCGGGGAACACCATCCGTTCGAGGATGATTGGCGCATTGGTGGCGCACAGCGTATCCCCGGTCGTGGTTTCCTTGAGCCCCGCAAGCGCGACGATATCGCCGGCAAACGCCTCGTCGATGTCTTCGCGGCTGTTGGCATGCATCAGCAGCATGCGGCCGATCTTTTCCTTCTTGTCCTTGACCGAGTTGAGATAGGTGCCCTTGTTCAGCGTGCCCGAATAGATGCGCGCAAAGGTCAAGGATCCGACGAACGGGTCGTTCATGATCTTGAAGGCGAGCAGCGACAGCGGCGCGTCATCGGCCGGCGGACGCGAATCCGGGGTTTCGCCATCGAGCTTGAGCCCCTGGACATCCTGAATGTCGAGCGGCGACGGCAGATAATCGACCACTGCATCGAGCAGCGGCTGGACGCCCTTGTTCTTGAATGCGGAGCCGCAGACCACCGGCACGAAGGCATGGGCAAGCGTGCCCTTGCGGATCAGCGCCTTCAATTCGGCAACGGTCGGTTCCGTGCCGTTGAGATAGGCTTCCATCAGATCGTCGTCCTGCTCGACGGCCATCTCGATGAGGTTCATGCGATATTCGGCGGCCTTGTCAGCCAGGTCGGCGGGGATGTCCTCATAGAAGAACTCCGCGCCCAGCGCTTCATCCTTCCAGACGATGGCGCGCTGTTCGACGAGGTCGACCAGCCCCTTCAAATCGGCTTCGATACCGATCGGGATATAAAGCACCGCCGGACGCGCGCCGAGCCGGTCGATGATCGACTGGACGCAATATTCGAA
>JANNMK010000324.1:0-3314 GCA_031397785.1 Sphingomonas sp.
TAGTTGATGACGCCGCTGGTGTAGGGCTGGATATCGGTCGAGGGGATTTCTGCCGTTGGCCCGAAGCTCGGCGTGATCCGCTCGATGAAGGCGCGTTCGGCATCGCCCCACACCGGCGCGCCGACGAGGCGGAGATTGGCATCGACGATGCGGCCGAGTGTGTCGTTGGGCAACAGATCGAAGGTGCCGCCGACTTGCGCGAATTCGACCGTGGTGCCGGTGCCCATCGCCGCGCCGCGCGCCGCCGCCTGTACCCGCTCCATAATCTCGACCACCACCCGCTGATTGGGGTGGCGGACGTAATAAGAGACTTCTGCCGCCGCCGGCACGACATTGGGCGCGCGCCCGCCATCAGTGATGACATAATGCAGCCGCGCATCCTGCGGCACATGTTCGCGCATCATGTTGACCATATAGTTCAGGGATTCGACGCCATCCAATGCGGAGCGACCGCGTTCCGGCGCGCCTGCGGCATGGGCGGACACGCCGGAAAAGCGGAATTTGCCGCTGATGTTGGCGAGCGCGGTATTCTGCGCCGCGCTGTTGCGGTCGTCGGGATGCCAGTGCAGCATCGCGGACACATCGCTGGTCAGCCCGGCGCGGACGAGGAAGACCTTGCCCGATCCGCCTTCTTCGGCAGGCGCGCCGTAGAGGCGGATTTCGCCATCGATCCGGTTGGCGACCATCCAGTTTTTGGTGGCGATGGCGGCTGAGACCGAGGCCGCACCGAACAGGTTGTGGCCGCAGCCATGCCCGCTCGACATGCCATCGGCAGCGACCTGTTCGGGCGCGGCCTGCTGGCTGAAACCGGGCAGTGCATCGAATTCGGCGAGCATGCCGATGATAGGGCCGGTGCCGCCGCGCCGGAAGCGGGCGATGAACGCGGTCGGCATGCCCGCGACGCCGGCCTCTATGGTAAAGCCCGCTTCGCGCAATTCGGCCTGCAACAGCGCGCTCGACTGCTGCTCCTGAAAGCCGAGTTCGGCGTGGCCCCAGATGGCGAGTGCGGTGCGCGACAGATCGCTGGCGCGGCCATCGATATCGGCGAGGATGCGGCTGCGCTGCACTTCGGGCACCGGCTCCGCGCGCGCGGGCGCGGTGAGAGCGAGAAGGGAGACGGCGGCGAACAGATGAAGCGGGCGCAATGGCATCGGCGGGGTGTCCTTGAAACTTGCCGGAGCAGCGTGCCGTTCGCCGGTGGTTGGGTCTAGTCATTTCGTCAATGCGAGCGTGGCGAGACGATGACGCGATATGCTAGCTGGCCAACGCCTCCAGCACCGGCTTCAGCCATTCGCGGCGGCAGATCAGCAGATCGGGGAGGTAGGTGACCCGGCCATTGTAGACCAGCGGTGCGCCGTCGCTGCGGCTGGTATGCAGGCCCGCCGCCGCCGCCACCGCAACCGGCGCGGCATTGTCCCATTCATATTGCCCGCCGGTGTGGAGATAGATGTCAGCCTCACCCAGCACCACCGCCATCGCCTTTGCGCCCGCGCTGCCCATCGGCACGAGCGCTGCGCCGAGGGCGGCTGCGACCTTGAGCGCTTCGGGCGCCGGGCGGCTGCGGCTTACCACCATGCGCGGCGGGCTGTTGGCCGAGCCAAGCGGTGGCGCGGGGTCCGAGCAGAGGGTGAGGCCGCGCGCCGGCAGCGCGACCGCGCCGGTGATTGCGACACCATCGATGGCGAGCGCGACATGCACCGCCCAATCGGTTCGCCCCTCGCCATATTCGCGGGTGCCGTCGAGCGGATCGACGATCCAGACGCGGCTGCTGTCGAGCCGGTCGAGGCAGTCGGCTTCCTCTTCGGAAAGCAGTGCATCACCGGGGCGGGCCCGGCGGATGGCATCGCACAAATAGGCGTTGGCGAGGCGATCGCCCTCTGCGCCGAGCGCCTTGCCAGTGAGGGAGGAGTCCCGGCGCAACGCCATCAGCAGCGCGCCCGCTTCGTTCGCGAGCTGCGCCGCGAGCGCGGCATCGGCCAGGCTCGCCCGATCGGCGCTCACCCGATCAGCCGGTCTATGATCAGGTCGGCGGCCTCGTCGGCGGTCATGACGGTGGTGTCGATGCAGATGTCCGGGGTTTCGGGCGCTTCATAGGGGCTGTCGATCCCGGTGAAATTCTTGAGAGCGCCGCTGCGCGCCTTTTTATACAGCCCTTTGACATCGCGCCGTTCGGCCTCGGCGAGCGGGGTGTCGATGAATATCTCGATGAACTCGCCCGGTTCCATCAGGCTGCGCACCATGGCGCGTTCGGCGCGAAACGGGGAGATGAAGGCGGTGATGACGATGAGGCCGGCGTCGGTCATCAGCCGGGCGACCTCCGCCACCCGGCGGATATTCTCGATGCGGTCGGCGTCGGTGAACCCCAGATCCTTGTTGAGGCCGTGGCGGACGTTGTCGCCATCGAGCATGAAGCTGTGCCGGTTCATCCGCAGCAGCTTTTTCTCGACCAGATTGGCGATGGTCGATTTGCCCGAGCCGGAGAGCCCGGTGAACCACAGCAAGGCGGGCTTCTGATTCTTGAGGGCAGCGCGCATGTCCCGCGTGACGTCGATCGCCTGACGATGGACATTCTGCGCGCGGCGCAGCGAGAAATGCAGCATCCCGGCTGCCACCGTGGCATTGCTGATCTTGTCGATCAGGATGAAGCCGCCCAGCGTGCGGCTGGTCTTATAGGGTTCGAAGACGATCGGCTTGTCGGTGGCGACCTCTGCAACGCCGATTGCGTTGAGCTCGAGCGTCTTTGCCGCCATTTGCTCCAGCGTGTTGACATTGACCTGATATTTGGGCGCTGCGACTGTAGCAGATACCGTTTGCGTAGCGAGCTTGAGCCAATAGCTGCGGCCCGCCGTCAACGCCTCGTCGTCCATCCAGACGATGCTCGCCTCGAACCGGTCGGCGACCTCAGGCGGATCGTCGGCGATTGCGATGACATCGCCGCGCGAACAATCGACCTCGTCAGCCAGGGTGAGCGTGATCGACTGGCCGGCGACTGCTCGCGGCAGGTCGCCGTTCGCATCCCCCTTGCCCGGCATCGCGACGATCCGCGCCACGCTCGTCGTCCGCCCGCTGGGCAGGATGCGCACCGCATCGCCCGGCCGCACAGTGCCGCTGGCGATCTGCCCCGAAAAGCCGCGAAAATCCAGATTAGGGCGATTGACCCATTGCACCGGCATCCGCAACGGACGGTCGGCAGCGGCGCTATCGACGTCAAGCGTTTCCAGATGATCGATCAGCACCGGTCCCGAGTACCAGGGCGTGTTGGCCGACCGAGTCGTGATATTGTCGCCGACAAAGCCCGAGATCGGGATTGCGGC
>JANNMK010000134.1:0-7777 GCA_031397785.1 Sphingomonas sp.
CGAATAAAACCGCCGCTCCCAGGAGGGGATTTAGATGCCAGAGATGGTTGGTTATGTTTGCGATCTAGACTTTGACTAGGACTTGAGTGCCCCGCCGTTCTGCCATGTGCATCATCGCCTTCCTTGGCATTGGCGGTGAGGCGTGCCATAGGTGCGGGCACCAATGGTGCCGCCTTGCATCAGGTGATATATTGGTATAATACAGCTAAGCTTTCCCCCGGGTATCTGCATTGATGCCTGCACAGCTGACAGGACTGCCCCTACCATGAATTTCGAATCGCGCACGCTCCAGGCCGAACATGCCGACGCAGGCGATGGCCTGTGGATCGACGATCAGGCCGCGCAGACGCGGCGGCGGCGGTGGACCATGCTAGCGGCAGCCTTGTTGATCGTCGCGATTCTGGCCGCTGCCTATTTTGCCATGGCCGGCGGCGATGCGGCCGCAACCAAGGGCACCGCGGCCAAGGGCACAGGGGCCGGTGAAGCAGCGTTGGCCAATGGCGCCGACAAGGCCGGAGCGCCGACCGTCACCGTTATCACCCCGGGCACCAGCAGCGTCGAGCGGGTGATTTCCTCGACAGGCACGCTTGCCGCGCGCCGGGAAATGCCGGTGGGCGTGGTCGGCGAAGGCGGCCAGGTGCTGCGCGTGCTGGTCGAGCCGGGCCAATGGGTGCGCGCCGGACAGGTGCTCGCCACCGTCGACCGTGCGGTGCAGAATCAGCAGACCGCCCAGCTTGCGGCGCAAATCCGGGTTGCCGAGGCCGATGCGCGGCTGACCCAGTCCGAACTCGACCGGGCCGAGGCGCTGGTCGCGCGCGGGTTTATTTCCCGCGCCGATATCGACCGCCGCACCGCGCAGCGCGATGCAGCGGTTGCCCGCGTGCGAGTTGCGCAGGCGCAGCTCGGCGAAAATCAGGCGCGCACCGGACGGCTCGACATTCGCGCGCCGGCTGCCGGGCTGGTCCTGACCCGGGGCGTGGAACCGGGGCAAGTGATCGGCGCAGGCAGCGGCATATTGTTCCGTATCGCGCGCGATGGCGAAATGGAATTGCTGGCCCAGGTGGGTGAAGGCGATATGGCGTTGCTGTCCACGGGGACGCGCGCGACGGTGACACCAGTGGGGTCGGTCCGCACTTTTGCAGGCGAAGTCTGGCAGATGTCGCCGATCGTCGATCCACAGTCGCGGCAGGGCACGGCGCGCATCGCGCTCGCCTACGCGCCCGGATTGCGGCCGGGCGGATTTGCCGAGGCGCGGATTGTCGCAGGATCGCAGGTCGCGCCATTGCTGCCTGAATCGGCGGTGCTGAACGATGCGCAGGGCAGCTATGTCTATATCGTCGGGGCGGACAACAAGGCGCAGCGCCGCGCCGTGACCGCAGGGCAGATCACCGACATCGGCGTGCCGATCGTCACCGGGCTGACCGGGCGGGAACGGGTGGTCATCACGGCAGGGGCATTCCTCGATTCCGGCCAGACGGTGTCCCCCGTCATGGCCCGCGCGCCCACCACTTCCAGGCGCTAGACGGAGCCGACGCGCATGAACTTCAGCAATATTTCGGCCTGGTCGATCCGCAATCCGGTTCCGCCGATCGTCCTGTTCATCGCGCTGATGCTGGCCGGCACGCTGTCGTTCCTGCGGATGGACGTCAACGACAGTCCCGACATCGATTTTCCGGCAGCGCAGATCAACATCACCCAGCCCGGCGCCGCGCCGAGCGAGATGGAAACCCAGGTCACACTGCTGGTCGAGGCCGCCGTGCGCGGGGTCAACGGCATCGACGAAATCAACTCGTCGGTGCGCGAGGGCAGCAGCAGCACCTTCGTGCAGTACGCCATCGGCACGCCGATCGACCGCGCGGTCAACGACATCCGCGATGCAGTCGCCAATATCCGCAGCGACCTGCCGGACGGAATCCTCGAGCCGCAGATCAGCCGGGTCGATGTGACCGGCGGGGCGCTGGCTTATTATTCGGCCGAAGCCACCGACATGACGCTCGAGGAATTGAGCTGGTATGTCGACAATACGGTAGCCAAGCGGCTGCGCTCGATCCCCGGTGTCGCGTCGGTTTCGCGCGGCGGCGGCGTCGACCGCGAAATTACGGTGATCCTCGATCCGGCGCGGATGCAGGCGCTGGGTGTTTCGGCCAGTCAGATCAATGCGCAACTGCGGCAGCAGAATCTGAACGCGGCGGGCGGGCGCGCCGAAATCGCCGGGTCCGAACAATCGGTCCGGGTGCTCGGCAATGCGCGCGATGCCTACCAGCTCTCCCAGCTCAACATCGCTACCAGCGGTGGGCGGACGATCAAGCTCGCCGATGTCGCCACCGTGCGCGACGCGGTCGCCGAGCAGCGATCCTTGTCCAAGAAGGACGGCCAGCAGGTGCTGAGTTTCGGTATCGAGCGCGCAAAGGGCGCATCCGACGTCGAGGTTTATGACGCCATTCAGGTCGAGCTGGCGGCGCTCAACGAACGCAATCCCAAAGTGGCCTATACCGAGCTGTTCACCAGCGTGAACTACACGATCAACCAATATCATTCGGCGATAAACGCGATGTGGGAGGGCGCGGTGCTGGCCGTCATCGTCGTCTTCTTCTTTTTGCGCGACTGGCGTGCGACGCTGATTTCCGCAATCGCCATCCCGCTGTCGGCGATCCCCGCCTTCTGGTTCATGGATCTGATGGGCTTTTCGCTCAATTTCCTGTCACTGCTGGCGCTGAGCATGGTGGCAGGGGTGCTGGTCGACGATGCCATCGTCGAAATCGAGAATATCGTCCGGCACATGCGGATGGGCAAAACCGCCTATCAGGCGGCGATCGATGCCGCCGACGAAATCGGCCTTGCGGTGCTGGCGACGACCATGTCGATCGTGTCGGTGTTCCTGCCGGTCGGGCTGATGCCGGGTGTGTCGGGCCAGTTTTTCAAGAATTTCGGCCTGACCGTGGTGGCCGCCGTGCTGGTCAGCCTGGCGGTCGCGCGGCTTATCACGCCGATGGTCGCCGCCTATTTCCTGAAATCGCACGGCACCGCCAGCCACGGCGAAGGCAAGGCGATGGACTGGTATATGCGGTTGCTGGAATGGACGCTGCGCAATCGCTGGAAAACCATGGGTTTTGGCGGTTTGGCGTTTGTCGCCACCATCTTTGCCTTCTGGGGCATCCCCGTCACGTTCCAGCCGGTGCAGGACAATGATTTCAGCCAGGTGCGCATATCCCTGACACCGGGGTCGACGCTGGCGCAAACCGAACAGGTCACCGACAGGGTTTACGACATGCTGGTCGGGGCCCCGGAAGTGAAATCGGCTTTTGCCGATATCGATGTCGGGGGCGCGAATATCTTTCTGACGCTCAAGGACGACCGCGAAGTGACCAGCGTCGAGTTCGAACGCAGCTGGAGCGACCGGATGAATGCGATCCCGGACGCGCGGGTCGGTTTCCAGTCGCAATCGGGCGGTGGCCCGGGCAACAGCGGCCGCGATATCACCATCACGCTGGGCGGCGACGACAGCCAATTGCTCAACCGCACCGCAGCGCAGATCGTCCAGGAAATGACGACATTGCCGCAACTGGTCGCACCGCGCACCAATGCCGACATGCAACGGCCCGAGATCATCATTCGCCCGCGTACCCAGCTCGCCGCCGAACTGGGCGTCAGCACCGCGGCGCTCAGTCAGGCGATCCGTATCGCGACGCTGGGCGAGATCGACCAGAACAGCGCCAAATTCTCGTTGAACGACCGCCAGATCCCGATCCGCGTCCAGCTTGGCGAAGATGCCAGACGCAATCTGTCGTCGATCGAAAATCTGCCGGTGCCGACCGCGACTGGGGGATCAGTCCCGCTCAAACTCATCGCCGACATCAGCTTCGGGTCGGGACCGGTTGCCATTCAGCGCACCAACCAGACCCGCCGGGTCGGCTTGGGTGCCGATCTGGCCCCCGGTCTGGTCAGCGGCGATGCGATGCCGCTGATCGACGAATTGCCGACGATGAAAAATCTGCCCGATGGCGTGACCCGGTTGACGCTGGGCGATGCCAAATGGCAGGCCGAACTGGCGGTGAGCTTTGCCATTGCGGTGGTAACGGGCGTGCTGCTCGTGTTTGCAACGCTCGTCCTGCTCTACAAGCGGCTGCTGCCGCCGCTGGTCAATCTGGGTTCGCTGCTGCTCGCTCCGCTGGGCGGTGCGCTGGCGCTGCGCCTGACCGGCGATCCGGTATCGATGCCGGTGCTGATCGGGATATTGCTGTTGCTCGGCATCGTCGCCAAAAACTCGATCCTGCTGGTCGATTTCGCGCTCGAGGAGATGGAGAAGGGCGTCGATAAATTCGCCGCCATTCTGGACGCCGGGCACAAGCGCGCCCAGCCGATCGTGATGACCACGGTGGCGATGGTCGCGGGCATGGTTCCGGTGGCGCTGAGCATCCATGGCGATGGCAGTTTCTCAGCGCCGATGGGCGTGACGGTCATCGGCGGGCTGATCGTGTCGACCGCGCTCACCTTGCTGATCGTTCCGGCAAGTTTCAGCCTGGCAGTCGGTGCCGAGCAGAAAATCGGGCCGTGGCTGCGGCGCAGACTGCTGACCTACAAGGTCGGCGACGACAGCCGGCCATTGCAACCGCAACCGGCGGAGTGACGCCCCGCCATCTGTCGTCCGGTGCGGCGGCTTGCAACATTTGCGCGCCTGAACGATTGAAGGTGGCGTGACCAGCGGACCTGCACCCATCCTTATCGACCGCGGCGGTTTTGCGGTAGCCAATGGCGGGCGCGACATCAGGACGATCGCCACCGGAATGCTGGTGGCGATGGCCGCAGTGTTTTTTGCGACACATTGGGCCGCATCCGCCTGGCCCGCCGCTGCGCCATGGCTGGGTTATGTTCGCGCCTTTGCCGAGGCGGCGATGGTCGGCGGGCTGGCGGACTGGTTTGCGGTGACCGCATTGTTCCGCCATCCGCTGGGCCTGCCGATCCCGCACACCGCCATCGTGCCGCGCAACAAGGACCGGATCGGCGACACGCTGGCGCAATTCATCCGCGACAATTTCCTGGTGCCCCGGCTCATCGCGCTGCGCCTGCGCCGGATCGATGTCGCAGGCGTGGCGGGCAAATTCCTGACCGATCCCAGCGTTTCGCAGGGGCGGATGCGGCTCGGGGCATCGCGGCTGATCGCCGACATGCTCGGCAGCCTCGATCAGGACCGGCTCGGCGGGATGGTCAAATCCTCGCTCGCCGACCAGCTGCGCAAGCTCGATATTTCGCCATTGCTGGGCCAGACCCTGACCGCAGCGATGGCCGATGGCCGCCATCAGCCGCTACTCGACGGCTTTGTCGCCTGGGCCAGCCGGGCGCTCGAGGACAATGATCATCTCATCAAGACGATGGTGCATGAACGCGCCAATGCGATCCTGCGCTTTACCGGGCTTGACGAGACGATCGCCAATTCGATCATCAATGGCCTCCACAAACTGCTCGCCGACATGGCCGGCGACCCCGATCATCCGATGCGGGTCCGCGTCGAGGACGGGCTGGAAAAGCTCGCTTTCGATCTGCAGAATGATGCGCTGATGCAGCAGCGTGTCGCGAACGTCCGCGACGAGCTGCTCGAAAATGTCGCGGTCAAGCGCTGGCTAGACGGCTTGTGGGAACAGGGCCGCGCCGCATTGCTGAGGGCGGCGCGGAATCCTGAGTCGGCGCTTGCCGGGCGGCTGGGCGATGCGCTGCGCCAGCTGGGCCAGACCCTGATCGAGGACGAAAAGCTGAAGCGCACGATCAATCGTTTTGTCCGTCGCGCCGCGGTCGGCGCGGTCGACAGCTATGGCGATGCCGCCGTGCGGCTGGTCAGCGATACGGTGCGCGGCTGGGACGTCGCGACGGTGACCGACCGGCTGGAAAGCGCGGTCGGGCGCGATCTGCAATATATCCGCATCAACGGCACGCTGGTGGGCGGCTTGGTCGGTGTGCTGATCCATGCGGTGGAAACTGTGCTGTGACAGTGCTGTCGGTCGGCGAATTCGATCTGCGACCGCCAGCGATTGCCGATCTGGATGCGAATCTTGCATTGCTGGAACCCGACGCGATGCGGCGGTATCTGGGGTCGGTCCGCCCCTCCAAGCCCGATCTGTATGCGCGTATCCTGCGCACTGCGGGAAGCTGGGCCGTTTACGGCTATGGCACATTCATGGTCTGGCACCGGCCAAGCGGCGGGCTGGCGGGGACCTGCGGTCTGTTTCCGAGTTATCGCGGGCTGGGAGAGGATTTCGACATGATGCCGGAGGCCGGATGGATCATCGCCGAGCCTTATTGGGGCCAGGGGCTTGCCACGACCGCAATGATGGCGGTGCATGACTGGTTCGATGCCACGCACGGCCGCCAGCGCACCGTGGCGATGATCGAGGACGGGCATGATGTGTCCGACCGGGTTGCCCGCAAGCTGGGCTATGATTTTTATCGCACCGGGACACTGCCCGACAGCGATACGGTGATGCGGCTTTACCAGCGCGTCTGATCGGCGAGGCAGGCGGCAAGTCCGCTGCGATAATCGGCATAGCGCGGCGTCCAGCCGAGCAGGCGTTTCGCGCGCATATTGGCAACGCGGCGATTTTCGGCATAAAAACTGCGTGCCATCGGCGACAGGAGCGGATCGTCGGGTGCGATCAGCGGCGGCGGCGCAACGCCGAGCAGCGCGCAGGCGGCGTCTATCACGCGGTTCTGACTGCACGGCAAATCGTCGGCGATGTTGAACGCGCCGGCAGCGTCGCTGGCGAAACTGGCGATGATCGCACCGGCGATGTCGTCGACATGGATACGGCTGAAAATCTGGTCGGAGAGGTCGACACGGTGCGCCTTGCCCTCCTGCACCCGCTCGATCGCGCTGCGGCCGGGGCCGTAAATGCCGGGCAGGCGAAACACGCGGGCATCGCCGCGCAGGCCCAGCCACGCGGCATCGGCGGCGTTGCGCCCTGCCCTGCGGCCGCGAACCGGCGCGCTTTCATCGACCCAGGCGCCGCCGGCATCGCCATAGACGCCGGTCGAAGAGAGATAACCCACCCAGCCGATCGGTGCGAGGGCGATCGCTTCGCCATAACAGGCGAGCACCGGGTCGCGGCCGTCCGCATCGGGCGGGACAGAGGACAGGATATGGCTGGCGTCGCGCAGCGCGGCGAGCACGGCCGCGCGATCGTCGAAGCGGATCGTGCCTGCCCGGCCATCGCGGCTGGTGCCGACGACATCCCACCCCCGCGCGGCGAGACGGCGGGCGAGATGGGCGCTGGTGTAGCCGAGGCCGAAGATCAACAGACGGGTCACTGGCCCTGGCGAAAACACTGATAGCGGCGCGCGGTCAAGCCCGGGACGACCGATAGGGCGTTGCACCCCTCGCCGCGCTCGCCTAGCAAATGGCCATGCTCGACGCCCCCTCCCCGCTCTCCGTCACGACCATCCACCGCAGCGATTATCGCCCGCCGGACTGGCTGGTCAGCCACGTCGCGCTCGATTTCGACCTGTCGCTGACCGATACGCGGGTGGTGGCCGTGCTCGAGGTGGCGCGCAACGGGACGCACGACCGACCGCTGCTGCTCGACGAGGATGGCGCGTTGCCGCTGCAATTGTCGGTCGATGGCGTCGAGACGACGTGGCGGCACGAGGGATCGAGTGTCATCGTGCCGGTTGCAACCGACCGGGCGACCATCATGCTGACGACCCGGATCGACCCGGGTGCCAATTCGCAGCTGATGGGGCTGTTCGCGTCCGGCGGCATGCTGTGCACCCAGTGCGAGGCTCAGGGGTT
>JANNMK010000050.1:0-2490 GCA_031397785.1 Sphingomonas sp.
CCAAGCGGAAAGCGCAGATAATCGAGCTGGGATTGTGTGGTGGCGAACAGGAAATAGCTCTGGTCGCGCGCCGCATCATGTGCGCGATGCAGTTCGGCGCGCCCTGCCCCGCCAGCACTGGCAACGCGGCGGACATAATGGCCGGTGGCGAGGCAATCGGCACCAAGATCACGCGCGATGGCGAACAGATCCGTGAATTTCGGGCCCATATTGCAGCGCACGCACGGGATAGGCGTGCGTCCGGCGAGATAATCGTCGGCGAACTGATCGACCACCGATTCCCTGAACGCGCTTTCATGATCGACGACATGATGGGCAAAGCCCAAGCGCGCGGCGACGGCAGCGGCATCGCGGATATCCTGCCCGGCGCAGCATGATCCGGCACGTTTGGCGGCGCTACCATGATCATAAAGCCGCAAGGTGACACCGATGGTTTCCGCACCGGTCGCATGGGCGAGCGCGGCGACCACGCTCGAATCGACGCCGCCCGACATGGCGACGACGATGCGGCGGGCAGGCATCGGCGCGGGGAGCTGAAAATCGACGGGCATAAGCGCCATCTAGGTTGCGGGGCGGCAAGAATCCATAGGGTGGGGAGCAGCAGGAATACAGCGCCCGGCGCAAATCGGCACCAGAGGCTAACGAGCGATGAAGACCGGTTTTACCCGCCCTTAGGCATGCGCGGCCTACGGCAGGGACATGAACTGGCTTTCGCCTCCGCCCCAGTCCGATTCGTCGAGCCAACCCATCGACCGTATCGGCTTCGACATGATTCGCGCCATCGTCGGTGCCCGCCAGTCGGCGTGCGCCACGGTCCAGGCGCTGCGGGCCAGCGCCGAGCCATTGCCGAGCGAGGGTGCAGACCACCGCGATGCAAGAATGGCCATGCTGGCCGGGCGCAATCAGACAATCGTTAACGGCGGTGCCTTTGCATCCGCCGCCGCAGCCGATGGCACGTGCCCCAAGGGAGACGAATGCCATGGGTGACCACATCATTAACCAATGCGTTTCAAGCTATGTTCAAACCGGAGCTTTATTGATGCGGACTTCGGCAGGCGCACCACCCTGCAAGACCCTGCTCCCGAGGTTCCCATGAAAGAAAATCAATCCATTCGCCCCGACCGCGTCATCGGCCCGCTGGGCGAACCGCTCACGCTCGACACGCTGCCGCCGCCCGATACCACCCGCTGGGTCGTGCGCCGCAAGGCCGAGGTTGTCGCCGCAGTCAGCGGTGGTCTGCTGAGCGTCGACGAGGCATGCCAGCGATATTCGCTGACGCTCGAGGAATTTTCGGGCTGGCAGCGGGCAATCGATCGCGCCGGAATGCCGGGGCTGAGAGTGACCCGCATCCTTCAGTATCGTGACCTGTACGAGCGCCAGCAGCGATTCTGATTGCCGCCTGAGCGAATATCGCCATCGCAGATACGGCCCGCTGTCCCACCCGACAGCGGCCGTTTTCGTTGCGGCACCGGATTTACGCTGCGGCAGGCGGAACCATAGCGTCGACCGGGGGTTGATCATGCAACCGCAGCGGATGTTTCGCCAAGCGGGTTTTTCATCTGCCAAGGAGGTCATCATGGGCTGGATCATCGCAATCATCGTCGGCGGCATTATCGGCTGGCTCGCCAGCATCGTCAGGCGCACCGACGGTCAGCAGGGGATTTTCCTCAACATCATCGTCGGGATCGTCGGCTCGTTCCTCGGCAACATCATCGCCGGACTGTTCGGCATGGGCGCCAATCTGACCACGCTTGATCCGATCGCCCTTCTGTGGGCGTTTATCGGTGCGGTCGTTCTGCTCGGCATCGTCAATCTGGTCCGCCGGGGCAGCGTGCGTTAAACGCACCAACCCAACGGTTTTTCGCAATAGGGCGGGCAGGCAACTGTCCGCCCTTTGCATGTGCGACACGGCCTTTGCGCGGGCAGACTTGGCAGCGGCACCGCGAACGGCACGCCGAAAAGACTTGTTCCGGCAATCAAACAATGGTCCCTTGCGAAGGCGACCGCCCGGCAGCGTGCGGTCGGTTATGCAATGGAGGGACGCATGATCAATTTCATTCTCGCGCTTATCATGGGCGGTATCATCGGCTGGCTGGCCAGCAAGGTGATGAATACCGACGCCCAGCAGGGCATTTTCCTCAACATCGTCGTCGGCTGTGTCGGATCGATGCTGGGCGGGTTTTTGTTCAGTTTTCTGACCGGTGGCACGCAGGACATGCGCGATGCGCCGTTCAACCCGCTGACATTGGCGGTGGCGTTCGGCGGAGCGATCGTCCTGCTCGCTATCGTCAACCTCGTCCGGCGGGGCCGGATCCGTTAAGCGGAAACGGCTGCACGGAAAGGTTCGACCATCGGCGCGGGGGGGGGGCGGCACCAGCGGGGGCGGCCCCCGGGGGGCCAGTGGCAAGAGCCCGTAGGTTTGGTAGGGGGGGTGGGGGGGGCGATGGTGGGGGACCACATGGGGCCGGGGGGTGAAGGTGTTGTTATTGG
>JANNMK010000094.1:0-38056 GCA_031397785.1 Sphingomonas sp.
CCCAGTCACGGCCTTCCTGCACTGGTTTACGACCATCGTTGCAGCGGCTCGATGGCCTATATCGAACTTGCCCGTGAAGTGATTTCGCGGCTGCCGTCATTGCGTCAGGCGGCATGACCATGGCAAGACCCGAAGATATGCCGCACCAAGCTATGCCGCAAAGTGCAGATGGGATTGATCCAGCCGATGGCGGGGAGTTCGTCCGCATTTCGCCGCTCGGCAGTCCTACGTTGCAAAAGGTCAAGCGGCCTGGCGGTCTGGGTCGCGGGCTTTCGGCTTTGCTGGGTGATATCCAGGCCGATGCACCGGTTGGTCCGGGCACCGCATCGGGCAAGCAGCGCGATGGTCTTGCGATGTTGGCTATCGGGGATATTCGTCCGCATCCCGATCAGCCGCGCCGCCATTTCGACGAAGATGGGTTGGCGGAACTGGCGGAATCGATCGGGGCGCGCGGATTGGTGCAACCGATCCTCGTTCGCCCGTCGCCCGATGGGCGGGGCTGGCAACTGGTCGCCGGAGAACGTCGTTGGCGTGCGTCGCAGCGCGCCGGTCTGCATCAGATACCCGCGATTGTGCGCGATCTCGATGAAATTGAAACCTTCACCATTGCGCTTGTTGAGAATATCCAGCGCCAGGATTTGACTGCCATAGAGGAAGCAGAGGCCTATGCCCGTCTGCGCGATCAGCTGGGCTATGGTCAGGATGCGATTGGCCAGATGACCGGTAAATCGCGCAGCCATATCGCCAACATCCTGCGTTTGCTGGATCTGCCCGCCTCGGTACGTGCACTGGTTGCGACCAGCCAGCTCGGCATGGGCCACGCGCGTGCCCTGATCGGTTATGCTGGGGCCGAACAACTGGCGCCAAAGATCGTTGCCAAAGGCTTGTCGGTCCGCAAGGTCGAGGCACTGGTCCGTGCTGAACGTCGTGGTCACGCGCGCGTCCGCTCATCGGCTCAGCATGGCACCCACGCCATGCACGATGCCGATATCGCTGCGCTTGAAACCCATCTTGCCGATCTCTTGGGGGTGAAGGTGCGAATCGCTCATTCTCCAGACCACAAAGGCATCGTGACTCTCGATTACAGCAGTCTGGAACAGCTGGACATGCTGTGCCAACGCTTGAGCGGCGAGCAAATCTAGCTGTTATGATATTGATATATAAGGATATCATGTCCCTACCCGATAATTAACCACGTCGTGCAGCGAATCCTGAACGGGTGATTGCTTATCTCATATGGCGTCCGGCGTTTTCAGTCCGGGCCGCCACCGCGTTTTCGGGTAAAAAGGGACCATCCTACCATGAGCAAATTTATGCAACGCGCCGTCTCTGGCGTAGTTATTGCAATTGTCGGCCTGTCGGCCGGCGTTGCGCACGCTGCCCCGGTGACTGCGTCGGCAACTGCCAAGGCGCGCATCCTCAAGCAGATCACCGTCGCCAACACGACCGATCTCGATTTCGGCACTATCGTCGCCGGTGCCGCCGCGTCGACCGTCGCCGTATCGACCGGCTCGGTCCGCACCTGCGGAGCCGGTCTGACTTGCACGGGCACTGTCACTTCGGCCAATTTCAACGTGTCGGGCACCAATAATGCCGTTGTAACCGTGACCGGCGACAACAGCGTGACCCTCGCCAATGGCACTGGCGGCACGATGTCGGCTGCGTTGACACGCAGCGCTGCGACGCTGACTCTCACCAATTCTGCAATCGGTGGATCGTTCCAGGTCGGCGGCACGCTCAGCCTCGCGGCCAATCAGGCAGATGGCGCATACACCGGAACGTTCAACGTCACCGTTGATTATCAGTAAGCTGCAAGCTTTTCCGTTCTCCTGACGGGGAGCGGAAAATGGGTGGCAACGCCCGGGAACAGGGGGCCGCTGGCATATCGTCAGCGGCCCCTTGTCGTTCTGCGTCGGGCCTCCTCATCAGTGCATGGTTAGCGAAGTGGAAACCATGGTGCGCCTAGGGTTTGCCCTGATCGACACGGCGGACGGATCGACGGCAACGGCTATTGCTCGGCATTGCTGAAGATCGCCCGCGGACCAGCGGAGACCTGCATGAGACTCACACCCATTCGGCGGCTTTTCGCCCCAATTCTTGCCGCCATCGCCAGTTTGGGCTTGGCGGTTCCTGCCAGCAGTGCCGGTGACCTGCTCGTCGCGCCGACGCGGATCATTCTCGATGGGCCGCGCGGTGCCGAAGTCGTGCTCAATAATATCGGCAGTGAAACAGCAACATATCGCATCTCACTTGAACTCAAGCGCATGAGGGAAGACGGCAGCCTCGAAGAGATCGAACCGGAGAATGCAACGCCTACGGAACAGGCAACGCTCGACATGCTATATTATAGTCCCCGGCGCGTAACCTTGCCACCCAACCAGCCACAGACCATCCGTATTGGCGTTCGTCCGCCTGTGGGGTTGCCGGACGGCGAATATCGCGCGCATCTGTTGTTTCGCGCCGTTCGTGACCCGGTTCCTGCGGTCGCTGATGCCAATGTAACCGCGCCCACCGGCGTCTCCATTGCGCTCACGCCAATCTACGGCGTCACGATCCCGGTTATCATTCGCCAAGGCACGCTCAGCGCCACTGCCGCCATTTCCAACCCGCGCATCGAAAGCGCCGGAGCCGAACATGCGCTGCGCTTCGACCTTGCGCGACAGGGTAATCGGTCGGTTTATGGCGAAGTAATTGTCGAACGGCCAGGTGTTGCCGCACCGATGCTTCTTGCCCGCGGGGTAGCAATCTATGTGGAAACCGGGCGACGTGTCGTCACATTACCAATCACCGCTGAACAGGCGCTGGCTATGCGCGGCCCGATCATTGTCCGCTATGTCGAGGATCGCGATGTTGGCGGCGCCACGATAGCCGAAGTACGGGGCGAGCTGCGCTAAGGCGCGGCATCGAAAGCCTGGGAAGGCGGCCATGGCCGTTCCCGGATATCGATGAAATTGCTCGCCCGCCTCGTTCCTGCCGTCATGGCGGCCATTGCGCTCTTCGGGCTGGCTCCGGGGGTCGTCGGTGCGTCTGCGGCCTCTGCTCAGGTGGCCCCAGCGGCATGGCAACCGACCAACGACGACCAATGGTTGTTCGAACTGCGCACTGACCGGTTGCGTATCGGAGAAGGCATCCGGGGCTATGCCGATGGTGCCCGGGTATGCATCGTCCTCGCCGACGTCATCCTTGCCCTCGATTTGCCGATCCGTGTCGATCCGGAGTTGCGCCGCGCAACTGGCTGGGCGTTCGATGAACGGCGCGCGCTGGTCATCGACCGCGATGCGGCCCGGGTTACCATCGCCAGCCGCTCGATGGCGCTGCCCGGCGGCGTCATCACGGATACTGCCGAGGGTTGGTGTGTCGATCCGCATACGCTCGGGCAATGGCTGGGGGTGACGCTGACCGCCGACACCGCCAATTCGGTGTTGCGGCTCGATTCGGACACCGATCTTCCGTTCGAAATGGCCGCGCAGCGCAGAGCACGTGCGGCTGCATTTCGCCCGACGACGCAATTTAACCTCGCCAACTTGCCGCAGGCGCGGCGCCCCTATGCAATGCTTCAGGTGCCGTCGGTAGATGTCGTTGCATCAGCCACTTTTGTCCGGGACACTGCCACCGGCCGCAGCGACAGCCAGCTACGCTACGAACTGTTCGCCAGCGGCGAAGTGGCCGGTGCCTCGTTTGATGCACGCCTCTCGTCCGATGGCTCGGGCGTGCCGCAAAGCCTGCGCCTGCGGGCTTATCGTTCGGATCCCGACGGCCGGTTGCTCGGGCCGTTGCAGGCTACTCATGTTGCGGTGGGGGATGTGTCCAGCCTGTCTACACCGACCGGGGCACAGCCGGTTGCTGGTCGCGGCGCATTGGTGACTAATCGCCCGCTCGATCTGCCCGATAGTTTCGACCGCACCACGTTTCGCGGCGATCTGCCAGCCGGGTGGGATGCGGAGCTTTATCGCAATGGGCAGTTACTCGGCTTCGCCTCGCCCGGTGGTGACGGGCGCTATGAATTTGCCGACGTACGGCTGCAATATGGCATCAACCGGTTCGAAATCGTCCTCTATGGGCCGCAAGGGCAGGTCCGTCGCGAAGTGCGCAACATCCCGGTTGGTCTCGATGCCATCCCGCCGCAAAAAACCTATTATTGGGCTGGAATAATCCAGGAAGGACGCGACCTGCTGCACTTGGCGGATGGCAATAGGCCCTTTCGGCGCGGCTGGCGCGGCACGATCGGCATCGAACGCGGGCTCAACCGTCGAACATCGCTCGGTGCGTGGGCCACGACGCTAGTGATCGAGGATAAACGCAGCGACATCCTCGAAGCATCGTTGCGCCGCGCCATTGGCTCCACCCTGGCGGAATTGACCGGCAGCTGGCAAAGCGGAGGCGGCCGTGCCGCACGCCTTTATTGGGTCGGGGAACTCGGTCAGGGGTTTTTCCAGGTCGAATCGCTGCTCGCGCGAAATGGCTATCGTTCCGATCGGGTGCCGCGCGGCGTTACGGGGCTGCATAGTGCCTCTGTCGATCTTTCGCCGCGCTTTGCCGGCACTGTGGTGCCGGTTCATATCGAAGCGCGCTATCGACAGCGCATCGATGGCAGGGACCGGATCGAAGCTGCGGCGCGCGCCTCGGCCAACTGGCGCAATTTGTCCCTGACCGGACAGGTCGAATGGGCACAAAATAGCGGTTTCGGGGAAAGCAGCGACGAAGTTGCCGCATCGCTGCTCGCCAACGCGCGTTTTGGCAAGGTGCGGGTGCGCGGTGAAGCGCGGCTCGGTCTGGCGGGCAGCGGCTCGAATGACCGGATCGCCGTCGTTGGCGAATTCACCCGGTCCGAACGCAGCGACTGGCGCGCTGAACTTGGTTACGAATCAGGCGCACAGCGCGCCCGCGCAGGGTTTGGCTATACGCGGCGGTTCGATCGGCTGGCGCTGACCGGTTATGGAGAGGTCGCAAGCGATGGATCGGTTGCTGCCGGGCTCAGCCTGTCGTTCGGGTTCGGCCCGGATCCGCGTAATGGCGGACTGCGCTTTTCGCGCGAACGATTGGCCACCCAGGGACAGGCGCTCGCCACCGTTTTTTATGACGATAATGGTGATGGACGCCGGCAGCCCGGCGAAGCGGTGGCGCAGGATGTAGTGCTGACCGCAGGCAACGCCGTTTCCGACGTGCCAACCGACGCAGGTGGGCAGGCTATCGTCGATTCGCTCAGCCCATTCCGCGCCGTGCTGATCGGTGTCGACGAATCATCGTTGCCGAGCCCGCTGATCCGCCCGGCAGTTGCCGGCATCGTTGTGGTTCCGCGCCCCGGGGTCAGTACCGAAGTACTGATTCCGCTGGTCTCCGCCGGCGAAGTCGAAGGGTCGCTAGTGCGTAGCGGCGGCAACGGGATCGAGGGGATAGACCTCGAACTCGTCGATGGCCATGGTGTCATCCGTGCCGTGACCCGAACGGATTTCGATGGATTTTTCCTAATAGAATCAGTGCCGTACGGACAATATCGCTTGCGAATTTCGGCATTGTCGGCGCAGGCTGCCAATGTCGGTACCGACTTGCAGGCTATCGTCCTCGATCGGGAGCGACCGCGTGCCCGGTTGGGCATAATTGCGCTGCCCGCCCGGTCCGACCTTGCCCGATCCCCCGATGCCGATCAGGATCGGGTGACCGTCATCGCGTCGCGCTAGTCCGGCGCTGTCCACCGGGCTTTTTCTCTGGTGCGGTCGAGAAGACTCGAACTTCCACGGGCTTTCGCCCACAACGACCTCAACGTTGCGCGTCTACCAATTCCGCCACGACCGCAGGCCAAAGAAAAATCGCCGCATACCGTGGGGCTGCAGCAGACGCGGGCGCTTAGCAAAGCGCTTCGGCCCGCGCAAGCTGTGCCTCGACACCTTACAGCGGTTGAAACTCCTGCTCAACCGTCTAGCCCGGGCCACGCATGAATGTCGTTCCGCCCGAATCGGCCCCCGCCGCCCGCACAGACGTGGCAGCCGAATTCAGGCGGTTGATCGCGCTTGCTTGGCCAGTGATGCTCGCATCCCTCAACTGGACATTGCTCCATCTCACCGACATCTACGTCGTCGGGTTGACCGGAACGCATGAGGTTGCGGTTTTCGGAGCGAGCCGCACGCTGACCTATATCGCGGTCATGATCCAGATCGGCGCGCTCGCCGGAATTCTGGTTTATGCGTCGCGTGCCGATGGTGCCGGCGACAAACGGGGCACAGGCGATGCGCTGCGCGAAGGATTGCTGCTCGCGCTCGGCTTCGGGCTGATCGTCGCGGTCCCCTATTTCCTGTTTGCGGAACCCTTGCTGGCCGGCATCGGTGTCGCACCGGCGTTGGTGCCCGAATCGGCCAGTGTCATCCGGATCATGGCAGTGGCGATGCCATTTCAGCTGATCATCATCTCGACAGCAAATTTCTTCGAAGGAATCAGTCGGCCGATCCGCGTCGCGGTCATCAATCTTTCCATTCTGCCGGTCAATGCGGTGCTCGCCTGGGCGTGGTCAGGCGGCCATCTCGGCTTTCCGCGTCTAGGTGCCGATGGCGCTGCACTTGCGACCCTCGTCAGCCTGGTTATCGGTGCTGCTGCATTCATCGCGTCGGCGTTGCTGATGCGCGATGCTGGCGAACGCGGCCTGCGGGACTGGAGTGTGACCCGCTGGCGCTTGGCCGTTCCAGGAGCATGGCGTCTTGCGGGCTTCGGTCTGGTTCCCGCCATCGCTTCGGGCCTCGAACTCGCCGGATTTTCGTGGCTGATCGCATTGTCGACCCAGCTGGGGGAGGTTGCGACTCACGCCTTTCAGATCATCTTCTCGCTGCACAACCTCACCTTTTCAGCAGCGATCGGCTTTGCATCGGCAGCGGGGGTGCGGGTCGGCAACGCGGTCGGGGAAGGGCAGCTGGCAGACGCCCGCCGCCGTGCCCTGATAGCGGCCTTGCTCGCGGTGCTGGCTATGCTGATGTTCGTCGCGCTTTACATCGGCTTCGCCACCTCGATCACCGCTGTTTTCCCTGGCGAAGCCGCTGTGCGCCTGCTCGCTGCGCAGATGCTGCTGCTGTGGGCCCCTTTCATCCTGTTCGACGGGGTGCAGGCCGTCTTCACCTTCGCCCTGCGCTCACTTGGGGATCAGGTCGCTGCAGGCGTCAACAACATTCTCGCCTTTTTCGTCGTGACCGGCGTCGGCGGATGGTGGCTGGTGCGGCATGGCTGGGCTACCGACGGCCTGGTCATCGCCTCAGGCGCGGGTATGGTCGCGGCTGCCATTCTCAATGGCGCGCGCTTCTGGTGGATCAGCGCAAGGCACTCCTCGGCAAATCGCGGGTTAGCGGAGTGACGCCCAGCTCGCGGTCAGCAACACGGCGCGGCGCGGAATGTCGACGCGCGACTGGCTGAATTCGACGCGTTCACCCGCAGGCAGCATCGATACCGGCGGCTGCATGATCCATTCGTAGACGATCGCTCCTGCCGCATCCCGCAGTTCGGCTTTGATTGGCGGCACGCGCTGCGCCCGGTCTGTCGGGTTGATGATGCTCCCCCGGACCGCAAAATAAATCGTGCCATTCGGCAATGTGCGATGGTCCTGCTGGTCGACCGGCAGCTCGATAACCAGATCGGGCTCCGCCGATTCAGCCATCGGCATCCAGTCTTCGGCCCAGGCCGGTATGCCGAACCACGCAACCGCTCCGGCAACCCCGGCGACCGTCAGTGCGAAACCGATCGCAATCGCTGTCCACATCCGCGCCGGGTTGCGGCGGCGGCGGCTACCCGTCGAACCGGGGCCGAACGGCGGGGGTGACAGTTCGTCGATGTCGTGCGTGCGCCAGCTGGGTGTAGGGCGATTGTGCGGCGGAGAATGATCGCCAACTGTCTCTCCGGTCGCGACCGCCACGGGGATTGGTGCTTGGCTGCGGGGCGTTTCGGGTTGAACCGCTGCCATGGCTGCAGGTTCGATGTTGGACACTGCAATCGGATCGACCATGGCAGGGACAATCGCGGCAGGGGCCTGAAACCATTTATGACCGCATGAAGCACAGCGCACCGACCGGCCGGTTGCACCGATGGCGCTGTCGGGCACGACATAGCGTGTGTGGCAGGCAGGGCAGCTCAAAATCATGGTTGCTCTGCTCTAAACACGGCTTGGCGCTCTGGTGCAAGCCGTGCGGCGGTCGCTCGCCTTGTCCTGACTCGAAAAGCCGTGCATCAGGCTTCCGGAACGAACCCGTGGGCAACCCGCCATCGCGCTTTGGCGTTGGGGAATGATGGAAGTCTTTTCGGTGACCGCCAGCTATCGCAAGACGTCGACCGACAGGCGGACAGCCAGCTCGGCCTGGCCCATGAATAATCGAAACGTGTCCGATATCGTCCGTTTCGACAATGTAGGGCTGCGCTACGGTGCGGGCGGCGAAACCTTGTCGGACATCAGCTTCACTATGACCCGCGGCAGCTTCTATTTTCTTGCCGGTCCGTCGGGCGCGGGCAAGACGTCGCTGCTCAAGCTCCTTTATCTGGCGCTTCGCCCCAGTCGCGGGCTGGTTACCCTGTTCGGGCAGGATATGGTCACCCTGCCGCGAGACCGGTTACCCGGGTTTCGCCGCCGCATTGGCGTGGTCTTTCAGGACTTCCGGCTTGTCCCGCATCTGTCGGCTTTCGACAATGTGGCTCTGCCGCTGCGCATCGCCGGGGTGGCTGACGCCGATCTCACAGGCCCGGTGCGTGAAATGCTCGACTGGGTGGACCTCACACCACGCGCCGACGCGCGGCCCGCAACGCTGTCGGGGGGGGAACAGCAACGAGTGGCCATTGCCCGCGCCGTGATCGCCCGGCCTGAACTGCTGGTGGCAGATGAACCGACCGGCAATGTCGATCCCGAAATGGCGGTTCGGTTGCTGCAATTGTTCGAAGGGCTGAACCGCATGGGCACCACCGTGGTGGTCGCCACCCATGACGTCCACCTGATGAACCGTGTTGCGGGCGCGCAGATGATGCGCGTGGCAAAGGGGCGGCTGGCTGACCCCACCGGCGCGCTGCGCTATCCACCCGCTTCGCGCGGCGCAGCGGGGCTTGTGCAATGACTGGCCCGGCAATGCTTTCGCGCGGCGTTGCGACGTCTTTGCTTCCACCTGATGCCGCGACTCGTGGGCCCGCACCCTGGGTTGTTGCAGTGATGACCTGCCTTGCCATGCTCGGTGTCGCCGCTGCGCTCGGTCTTGCGCCTGCTGCTGCTGCTCTCTCCGGGCAGATTGCCGGACGCGCCACAATCCAGATTGTCGAACCCGATACGATGGCGCGACGTGCAGCGGTTCGCGCCGTGCGTTCTGCGCTGGCCGATGCGCCATTCGTCGGCAGCATCCGTACAGTGCCAGAGGAGGAGCTGATCGGCATGGCGTCGCAATGGCTGGGAGACGGCATTGGAAAAACGGGGCTGCCGCTTCCCGCGCTGATCGATGTTGATCTGGTTGGTGGCGCTCCGGCAACCGCCCTCGACCGATTGACCACCAGGGTCGTCGCGGTCGCACCTCAGGCGCAGGTCATAGCGCATGCCGACTGGCTTGGACCGGTAGCGCGCCTGCTGTCGGTTACTGGCTGGTTGGCCGCTGCCATGGCCGTGTTACTGGTTGCGGCAGCGGCCGCAGTCGCGGTGCTTGCCGCGCGTGCGGCGCTGATGTCGCAGCGTCCGTTGATCGATATACTTCACCTGGTTGGCGCAACCGATATCCAGATTGCCCGGCTGTTTCAGCGCCAGACAGCGCGCGATTCCTTTGTTGGTGCTGTTGTCGGAGCGATCTGTGCGGGTGTCATCGGCGGTATCGCCGCATGGCAGATGCAAACGATTTCTGCAGGCTTGGTCGCTACGCCACGGCTCGGCCTCTATCTTTGGACATTGCTCGTTCCTGCGATAGTTGTCGGCATCGCGATCTTAGCTGCGCGACGCGCCGTTCTCGCTGCGCTACGGGCGATGCCATGATCCGCCGTCTGTTGTCTGCGCTGGCGCTGGTCTGGCTGCTCGGCTTCGTCTGGTTCGCGCTGTTCCTGCCGCAGCCGCTTGGCGACTGGCGTACCGACGGCATCGTCGTCTTCACTGGCGGTCCCAAACGCATAGATCGTGCACTCGATTTGCTGGCCGACGGTCAGGCCAGACGATTGCTGATTTCGGGGACCGATCGCGACGTCCGCCCCGCCGATCTCGCCGAGACATATAATCGCCCGATCGCGTTGTTTGATTGCTGTGTTGCCCTCGGTCAGGAAGCGGTCGACACGAGATCTAACGGAGCCGAAATCGTCAGCTGGATCGCCCGGCGCAACTATAAATCGGTGCGGCTAGTCACCACGGATTGGCATATGCGCCGCGCCCGGTTCGAGGTAGAACGGCTGCTCCCTGGCGATATCATCGTCGTCGCGGATGCAGTGCCGTCACGCCCCAGTTTCGGGACCTTGTGGGTCGAGTATCACAAATTGCTCTTGCGCAGGCTCGGCGCGGTGATCGGAGTCTAACGCCTGATATGCTCAGACTGCTAGCTGCCATTCGCACTGCGTTATGGACGCCGATTTTCTACCTCGGATCGCTGTTGCTGGTCGTGGCGGCCGGACTCGCAGCGCCATTTTCGCGCGATCTGTTCCATATTATCGTCAGCAAATGGGGGCATTGGCAACGGTGGTGCGCGCGGTGGATACTCGGTCAGCATGTTCGGATGATCGGCACCTTGCCGACCGAGCCGGTTTTTTTCGCAGTCAAGCACGAAGGGATGTTCGAAACAATCGACATGCCGATGATGCTCGACCGACCGGTGGTATTTGCCAAACAGGAACTTTTCTCGATCCCGCTCTGGGGGCCGCTCGCCAGACATTATGGGCTCATTCCGATCGCGCGTGATGCCGGGGCAAGTGCATTGCGGACAATGCGCAAGGCCGCGCTCGACGCCATTGCCGAAGGGCGCCCGGTGGTGCTGATGCCCGAAGGGACTCGTGTCCGTCATGGGCAGTCACCTTCACTGCGCTCGGGTTTTGCCGGCATCTATAAATTGCTGGGCCTGCCAGTGGTGCCTTTGGCCGTCGATTCCGGTCGATTGCGTGATGGCTGGCTTAGATTTCCCGGCATCATCACCTATCAAGTCGGCGAACCCATTCCCAAAGGGTTGCCGCGTGACGAAGCCGAAACCCGCGTTCATGCGGCAATCAATGCACTGAACCGGATCGAAACGGGCAAGGCTAACTGATATCGCGCGTTCTGATCTCCTGGCAACCGCTCCTCATGCCGTGCAGCCTTGTGTCAGTGCCGCCTCCCGAAATCGGGTTCGGCATCGTCCTGTCCCTGTTCGACGATCGACCGGCGCACATCGCGAGTGCGGGTGAACAATTCCTGCAGTGCATCGCCGTCGCCCCATCGGATCGCGCGCTGCAACTGTGTCAGATCCTCGGTGAATCGCTGAAGCATCTCCAGCACGGCGTCCTTGTTGCTCAGGAACACGTCGCGCCACATAACCGGGTCGGATGCGGCGATGCGGGTAAAATCGCGAAAACCGCCAGCACTATATTTGATAACTTCTCCCTGCGTTACACCCTCCAGGTCTGATGCAGTGCCGACGATGGTATAAGCAATCAGGTGCGGCAAATGGCTGGTCACCGCCAGTACGAGGTCGTGGTGATGCGCGTCCATCGTCTCCACATTTGCGCCCACGGCCTCCCACAGCCTGCGCACCGCGGCGACGGCGGCTGGATCGGTCCCCTCTAACGGGGTCAGGATACACCAGCGTCCCTGAAACAAGGTCGCAAAGCCGGCATCCGGCCCACTATTTTCTGTCCCCGCCACTGGATGGGCAGGAACAATCGCATGGCCTGGCAATGCTGCGGCAAGGTCGCTGGCGACGCTGGCCTTGGACGATCCGACATCAGACACGATCGCACCCGGCGGGATATACGGCGCAATGGACTGGGCAATTTGCGCCGTCGCACCGACTGGAACTGCCAGAATGACGATATCGGCTCCGGACACCGCATCTGCCATCCCGTCGTCGATCCGATGGCAAAAATCCAGGTCGCGTGCCCGTCCGCGCACTTCTGGGCTTGCATCATGGCCAATGATCTCGAAATCCGGCATCGCGCCGCGCAGCGCCCGCGCCAGCGACGATCCGATCAGGCCAAGTCCGATGATCGATATGCAGCAAGATGAAGAAGCAGGGCTCACTCCCCCGTCACGATCCGCCGCAACGCCGCCGCCACGCCGCGTGTCTCTGCCTCTGTACCGATGGTGATGCGCAGCGCATTGGGTAATCCCTGCCCCGGCAACCAGCGCACGATATAGCCCGCTTCCATCAGCGCTTTGTAGGTCGCCTCGGCAGTCATATCGCCTTCGAACAGTACTAACAGGAAATTCGTCGCCGACGGTATCGCCCGTAGTCCGTGATTTCCCAACAACGCGACCTGGTCTGTCAGCCACTGCCGCCAATGCCGGTTGTGCGCTCGGCTATGGTCGACAAATGCGGTATCGCCAATCGCCGCGATGGCCGCCATTTGTCCCGCTGTCGTGACATTGAATGGTGCGCGGATCCTGTGCATCGCACCAATGACGTCCGCGCTCCCATAGCCCCAGCCGATCCGTTCGGCAGCAAGTCCGTATATCTTCGAAAAAGTCCGCGTCACAAACACATTGGGCATGGTGATCGCCAACTCGAGACCGCCATCGTCGTCTTCCGGCTCCAGATATTCGCAATAGGCCTGATCCAGCACGAACAGCACGTTGCCAGGCAGCCCCCTATGCAAACGCGCTATATCGGCGCGCGATACCAGCGTACTGGTCGGATTGTTAGGGTTAGCAAGATAGACGATGCGTGTCTTAGCCGTGACGCACGCCAATAGTGCATCAATATCTGTGCCATAGTCATTGTCCGGCGCAACCACTGGCGTTGCACCTACCCGACGCGCTGCAATGTCATAAACAGCAAAGCCATAGCGCACATAAATCACCTCGTCGCCTTGTCCAGCGAACGCTCCGGCAGCGAGATGAAGCAGATCGTCCGATCCGGTTCCGTAAATGATCCGCTGGGGATCCAGTCCGTATGCCGACGCCAATGCTTCGCGCAACGCAGATGCGCCGGGGTCAGGATATCGCGTCAGGTCGGTAGCCGCACCGAAAGCGTCCCGCGCATGGCTGCTGCAACCTAGCGGGTTTTCGTTTGCGGACAGCTTGGCAACCGGACGCCCATCATCGCCGACCGCACGACCGGGAACATAAGGGGCGATAGCCATCACCCATGGATTGGGCACCGGTCCGGTTGGGTTGGTCATGCGCGCCGTTTAGCGACTGCTGGCATCATGTCCAGCCGCGCGCTCAGCAGGTGGCAATTGACAATGCTTGCGCCGGTTGCGCAGGAAGTACGTGCGATGGTGCTTGCGAAAACCCTTCATTCTGCGTTGCGATTGCCCGCACCTTTATCACTTGATGGCGGCGGAATGCTAACCGATGTCGATATTGCCTTCCAAAGCTACGGCACGCTCAATTCAGCGCGCGATAATGTCGTGCTTGTCTGCCATGCACTGACCGGCGATCAATATGTCGCAGGGCGCCACCCATTGTCTGGCAAAAATGGTTGGTGGGACCGCATGGTTGGTCCTGGACGGCCGATCGATACGGATCGCTTTCATGTCATCTGCGCGAATGTACTGGGCAGCTGCATGGGCAGCTCCGGCCCGGCCAGTATCGACCCGGTAACCGAGCGGCCGTGGGGCATGCGCTTTCCAGTGATCACGATCGCAGATATGGTCCGTGCGCAGGCCTTGATGCTCGATGCGCTCGGGATAGACCGGCTGCATGCGGTTGTGGGCGGCTCGATGGGCGGAATGCAGGCTCTTGCTTGGGCAGCGCTTCATCCGCACCGTGTTACGCGTGCGATGGTCATTGCATCTGCTGCTCGTCATTCGGCGCAGAATATCGCTTTTCACGAGGTGGGGCGACAGGCAATCATGGCAGATCCCGCATGGTTGGATGGCGTCTATGCGAGTGACCGGCCGCCCGCGAAAGGCTTGGCAGTTGCGCGAATGGCAGCCCATATTACCTATCTGTCCGAAGAGGGGCTAACCACCAAATTCGGTCGGCGACTGCAGGATCGCAACGCCAAGACATTTGGCTTTGATGCAGACTTTCAGGTCGAATCCTACCTGCGGCATCAAGGCCTGGCTTTCACCGATCGCTTCGATGCCAACTCCTATCTCTATATTACTCGAGCAATGGATTATTTCGATTTGGCTGAACCCTACGGAGGCCGCTTAGCCGAGGCGTTTGCAGCTTCTGCGGCGGTACGCTTCTGTCTGGTCAGCTTCACCTCGGATTGGCTCTATCCGACATCCGAATCGCGAATGATAGTGCACGCACTCCATGCGGTTGGCGCACCCACCAGCTTTGTCGAGCTTGATAGTCCTTTTGGTCACGATGCTTTTCTGCTCGATGTCCCGGCGCTGGATTCGGTGGTGGCGGGCTTTGTTGGCGAAGGCATATGACCCCTCTGCGGCCCGACTTGGCGATAATTGCCGCAAATGTAACACCCGGTGCACGCGTACTCGATGTCGGCTGCGGTGATGGCATATTGATGGAGGCGCTGCGCCGGTCGGGATGTGATGCCCGTGGCCTGGAAATCGATCCTGGCAATGTGGCGATTGCGGTATCGCGCGGACTCAGCGTTGTGCAGGGCGATTGCAATCTCGATCTTGTCGATTACCCCACCGGATCGTTCGATTACGCCATTCTGTCGCAAACGCTGCAGACCACGACGCGGCCAGATCGCGTTATCGATCAACTGCTCCGCATCGGCACTCGTGCCTTTGTTTCATTCCCTAATTTTGCGCACTGGCGGACAAGGCTCAGCCTTCTGTGGGGCGGGCGGATGCCGGTCACACGGCTGCTTCCTATGGCGTGGTATGAAACCCCCAACATTCACCATGTCACCATCGACGATTTCCGTGCGTTGATGGTCGATCGAGGCGTTGCCGTCGACGGCGCATGGTTTCTTAATGGCGATCGTCTGACCAGCGCCGCTGCCTCAAATCTGCGCGCCGAACATGCAGTGTTTCTGCTCGGGACGACTGATTGAGCGCGTCTAGGCCCCGACGATAGTCTTTACTTCCATGAAATCGGCGAGGCCATATTTGCCATATTCGCGACCATTGCCGGATTTCTTGTAGCCACCGAACGGGGCATTGGTGTTCGGACCCCAGCTATTGACAGTTACCAGCCCGGCTCTGAGACGGCCGACTACCGCCCTCGCTGCCTGGGGGTCGCCCGATACAGTCGCCGACAGGCCATATTCCGTGTCATTGGCCATCGCCACGGCTTCGTCGGTATCGGAATAGGTGCTGATCGTTGCCACAGGTCCGAAAGTTTCCTCACGATAGATGCGCATTGCAGGAGTGACATCGGACAGAGCAGTGGGACGAATATAATAGCCGCGGTTTACCGTGTCGGGCAGACCAGTGCCGCCGTGGAGCAATGTTGCGCCCTCATCGATAGCCGACTGGATCAGCTCCTGGATTTTGTCAAACTGGGTCTTGTTGACGACCGGGCCGATGTGCATGCCTTCTTTGTCGGGGGTATTTACCTCAGTTGCGGCCATGATTGCCGTCACTGTCGCTTCGGCAGCCCGCTTCTGGCTGGTGTGGACCAGGATGCGCGTCGGGGCGATGCAGCTCTGGCCGGTGTTGGCCAAAACGCCTTGAACCGTTGGTGGCAACACAGCACCCAGATCTGCCCCTTCAAGGACGAGATTGGGTGCTTTTCCGCCCAGTTCCTGATGAACTTTCTTGACGGTCGGTGCCGCGGCCTGGGCAACCGCAATCCCGGCACGGGTCGATCCGGTGAAACTGACCATATCGATGTCGGGATGCGCAGAGATTGCGGCGCCCACGCCGGGACCATCGCCCTGAACCAGATTGAACACGCCAGCCGGGACCCCGGCTGCTTCCATGATTTCGGCAAGGATGACGGCATTGGTAGGGCATTCTTCGGACGGTTTGAGCACCATCGTATTGCCGGCGGCGATGCACGGCGCGACCTTTGCAGTGATTTGGTTGATCGGCCAGTTCCACGGCGTGATCATACCAACGACGCCCATGGCTTCATGGACAACCCGGGCACCGCCGACGTCTTCTTCAAAAGTGAAATCCTTGAGGGCGCGGGCGGCAGAGACGAAATGGCCAAGACCGGCGGGTGCCTGCGCACCACCGGCAAAGCTGATCGGTGCCCCCATCTCGGTGCTGATCGACAGCGCGATATCGCCCATGCGTTTCTTATATTCATCGGCAATGCGGCCGAGTAACGAGATACGGTCCTCAACGGTCGTTTGCGAAAAGGCGGGAAAAGCGGCTCGGGCCGCAGCCACTGCAGCATCGACGTCCGCTGCGGTGCCCAATGTGATCGTCGTGCAGGCCTCTTCGGTTGCGGGGTTGATTACATCATGGCGGGTACCGCCGATACTGTCGGTCCATGCCCCATCGATATAATGCTGCAAGTGCATCGCCATGATCGTCTCTCCCGCGTCGGTGATTCCCTGTAAAAGGATGTGGAGCCACCGGTTGCGTCATGCAACCCTTTTGCCTGCAATCATAACTGAAGGTGCGCGTTGAGTGGCTCCGCAGATTGCGCACCCTGCCTTCTCCTGTGTCAATGAAAGTCGCGTGATTTTGGAATGATACGCCTATTGCGCGGATGGCTGTTGTGCCGTTGATGTATAGGGCGATTAACCGTATCGGCATTGGCGAGTGGCAGTTTCGGGCATTGCGTGTCCGAAAGCTCTGTCAGCCTTTCAGTCTGGTCGATTATCCGTCTAGCCATCAAGTGAACAACGCCTTTGTCGCTGCGTTGAATCTCGCCCTCAACAAGCATCAGTCGGGCGGCCATCACTGCACGGCGTTGTTTTTCCATGTCGCGCGCCCACAGAAGTATGTTGGCGATCCCGGTCTCATCCTCAATGGTGATGAACACGGCATTGCCCTTGCCTGGGCGCTGGCGGATCAGGACAACACCTGCGACTTTAACCTTGCGACCATCGGGGGCTGAATTGCCATCGGCACAAGACATTACGCCTTCCTGTGAAAAGGCCGTCCGCAGAAAATGCATGGGATGTGCCTTTAACGACAGTCTTGTCGTCTGATAGTCGGCAATGACTTCCTCGGGGAGAGACATGACGGGCAGGGCACCGCCACTTTCATCCCCAAGCTCGGATGCGTCAGCAAAGGCGAACAATGGCAATTGATCTGCTGGGGCGCGCCGCACGGCCCACAGCGCATCACGACGGTTATGGCCCAAAGAACCCAGTGCATCGGCGTCGGCCAGCTTGTGCAGTCCGGCAGGCGGCACAGCGGCACGGCGGGCCATATCATCCAGCGACGCAAAGCGACCGGAAAGCCGTGCTTCGGTTATCGCCTGCCCCCATGGCTTGCGGAATCCGTCAATTCGAGAAAAGCCGAGGCGCAGAGCAAGCGTTCCTGAGCTACCATCCTCGATCGAACAATCCCAGTGGCTGGCATTCACGTCGATAGGGCGCACATCGACACCATGATCCTGTGCATCACGGACGAGTTGTGCAGGCGCATAAAAGCCCATCGGTTGCGAATTTAGCAGCGCGCAAGTGAACACCGCCGGATATCGGCATTTAAGCCAGGCAGAAACATAGGCGAGCCAGCCGAATGCCTGAGCATGACTTTCGGGGAAGCCATATTCGCCAAACCCCTTGATCTGCTCGAAACATCGTTCGGCAAAGTTTTGCTCATAGCCACGCGCGGTCATGCCCTCGACCATTGCCTGTCGATAATGCTCGATTGTGCCGTGGCTACGGAATGTGGCCATCGCACGGCGTAATCCATCGGCCTGCGCCGGGGTAAATGCAGCGGCAACGATGGCGAGCTTCATCGCCTGTTCCTGAAACAGGGGCACGCCAAGCGTCTTGCCCAAAACCTCGCTCAATTCGTTCGGATCGTGCGGCGGTGCCGGCGTGGGAAATATCGTCTTTTCCTCGTCATTGCGCCGACGCAGGTAAGGATGAACCATGCCGCCCTGGATCGGGCCGGGGCGGACGATTGCGACCTGAATGACAAGGTCGTATAATTCCTTGGGTTTCATCCGCGGCAACATGTTGATTTGCGCTCGGCTTTCGACCTGAAAGGTGCCGATGCTGTCACCGGTCCGGAGCATATCGTACACTGCCGGGTCCTCGAGCGGCACATTCTGTAGGTCATGATCGCCCAGACCGTGGGTGCGCAGCAGGTCGAAGCTTTTACGGATGCAGGTCAGCATGCCGAGCGCCAGCACATCGACCTTCATCAGGCCCAGCGCGTCGATGTCATCCTTGTCCCACTCGATAAATGTGCGGTCGGGCATTGCGGCATTGTGGATAGGCACCAGTTCATCGAGCCGCCCTTCGGTCAGCACGAAGCCACCGACATGCTGCGACAAATGTCGAGGGAATGTCAGCAGCCGGTCTACCAGCGTTTTCAACCGCGCGATTTCTGCATTGGCGATGTCGAGGCCCGCCTCGGCCACGCGGCTGTCGGGAACATCATTGCCCCAATTGCCCCAGATAGTGGAGGAAAGCCGAGAGGTTACATCGTCGGTCAGGCCCAGCGCCTTGCCCACCTCGCGGATGGTGCTGCGTGGGCGATAGTGGATGACAGTAGCGGCAATGCCTGCCCGCTCCCTGCCATAACGGGCATAGATATACTGGATGATCTCCTCCCGGCGTTCATGCTCGAAATCGACGTCGATATCGGGCGGTTCATCGCGATTTTCGGAAAGAAACCGGGAAAATAGCAACTTGTTTGCCACAGGGTCGACGGATGTAATGCCCAGTAGATAACAGACCACCGAATTGGCTGCAGACCCTCTGCCTTGGCACAGGATCGGCGGGTCAATGCTGCGCGCATGACGGACGATGTCGTGCACGGTCAGGAAATAGGGCGCATATTGCTTGAGGCGGATCAGTCGGAACTCCTCCTTGACCACTTTTTCCATCGCTTGAGGAATCCCGTCCGGATAACGGCTCCGCGCTTCCGTCATTACCATATGTTCCAGCCAGTCCTGTGGGGACCAGCCCTCGGGTACGGGCTCATGCGGATAATCGTAGCGCAGGTCATCCAGCGTAAAAACGATGCGCGACAAAAAATCTGCCGTTGCTGCGATCGCTTCAGGAAATGCGCTGAACAGGCGGCCCATCTCCTCCGGCCGCTTCAAATGCCTCTCTGCATTAGCAAGCAGACGCTTGCCTGCCTGGCTTATGGTCGTTCCTTCGCGGATGCAGGTGATGATGTCGTGCAGGGGGCGGACATCGGGCTGGGCATAAAGCGGATCATTGGTGGCGATAAGCGGTACACCGGTCGCCAGACTGAGCGCTTGCAGCGCAGCCAGTCGGCGGGCATCCGACCCCTCCTGCCGCATTGTTGCAGCCAGCCAGACAGCGCCCGGCCTGGCTAGGGCAAGCCGTTCCAGAAGGATGCGATCACTGTCCATTGCGATCAGCAGCAGATCGGTCGCATGGTCTACAAGATCGGGCAAATAGAGGATGCAATCCCCCTTATCTGCCCGTCGATTTCCCAATGTCAGCAGTCGGGTCAATTGACCCCAGCCGATTCTTGTCGCGGGATAGGCAACAATATCAGGCGTACCGTCGGCAAACACCAGCCTTGCCCCGACGATCAGTCGAAAGTCGCCCTTCGGTCCGCCAATGTCTCGCCACGCCATGTGCGCGCGAACAACACCCGCAACCGTATTGCGGTCGGCAATACCGAGCCCGTTCATGCCCAAGCCATGTGCACAGTCGACCATGTCCGCCGGATGCGAAGCGCCACGCAAAAAACTGTAGTTGGTCGCGGCAATCAGCTCTGCAAAAGGCGGTGGGCGATTCACGCGAACAATCCGTGCAAATACCAGCGTGGATTGGATTTTTCCTGATAAAGTCCGTGACGGAAAATCCAGTAGCGCCGCCCCTGCCTGTCCTCGATCCGATAATAATCCCGGGTCAGCCCGCCCTCACCGAAATGTTCACCGTTTTTGCGGCGCCACCACTCTGATGCTATTCGCTCCGGTCCTTCATACAGGCTTACCTCATGCAATGTTTGCTTCCAGCGAAAGCGGTGCGGCGGGCCGTCAGGCACTTCGGCAATGACTTCGACCGGTTGGGGTGGGTCAAACAGGAACAAAGGCCGGATCGGCGGCTCGCCTTGCGGCAGAACCGGCCAGGACACAGGGTTCCCACACTGGTTTGCCGGTAGCGCGAGCTGTGCTTGCTCCGGGATATGGCTATCCTGTGGAACAAGGCGGCGCAGGCTCCCCGGCCCCAGTCTGATACTTAACCGGTCGATCAGCTGAGCAATGGCTATTCCAGCCTCTTCTGAACCATCGAGAGACGGCTGGTCGGCACATAAAGGCTCTGCAGATGTGATATGCAGACAGAGGCTGTCATAACCGAAACCGGGATCGAGCGGGTCAGCTAGCGCCCCGATCCGTTCATCGAACAGGCGCAGTACCACCCCGGCATCTCGTGTCGGCAGTCCGGTTTCAACTACCAACCGGTGTTGCGCACCATCGCTTCTCGACAAGCTCAGGCAAAAGCGTCGTCCGCCAAGTCCTCGTTCCTCGAGCGCTGTGGCCGCTTCGTGCAACAAATCCAGGAAAAAGTGGGCGATCGTGGCCTGATGCCCGACCGGTTCGGCAAAGCGTCGTTCAAAGCGAAGTGCGGCGGGGCACAGTAACGGACTGACGGGAGAATGCGCCTCGCCCATCAAACGGCGAAGCGCTGTGACGGCCTGTATTCCGAAACGTGCAGCGATGCTTGCCGCTGGACGGCCAGCAACATCACCAATGATTTTCAACCCCGCCCGGCGCAGCGTAAGGATAGCATCCGGATCCAGTCCCAGCGCGCTAACCGGTAACGCCCGAATGGCGGCATGTTCATCCTCGACAGGTAACGGGGCGTAGCGGGCAAGCGCCTGTGCGGCCTCCTGCGTGCTGCCAATTGCCAGCCGGTAACATATGCCGGTAGTGGTAAGCTCATCCTCGATCTGTGCGGTCAGCCCGGATTCTCCACCGAAAAGATGCTCGACCCCGGCAATGTCGAGAGTGATTCCGTCAGGGGGAACGACCGTTACCAGCGGCGACCACCGGATACACTGCCGGGCCTGTCGCTCGAGCCAATGGCGGTCTGCGTCCTCATCCATCCCGGTCACGATCAGATCGGGTTGTCGTGCACGGGCGTCTGCAAGCGACAAGCCGGGAACAATACCCTGGCGTTGCGCACAGACATTAACCGCACACAATATTATGGCGCCTTTTATCTTCGCCGTAAAAACGAGGGGAACGTCAGGCTGCGTATCGCTCGACGCGGAACAGGGGCTCAGTTCCTCTAGCCTCAGCCGGTCTGCGGACAGGAACGGAAACCATAGGGCCAGATAGCGGCGCGTCCCGGAAAATGCGTTGGTCACGATCCCACTCCAGCCGCCAACTCAAGCCGTTTGGCCCAGATCGCTGGCGCACTAATTCAATGTCAAAGGTTGGTCTGCCCGGGGCACGGCCTGGCAGAGATTGCGAAGGGGCCGATGCCACCTGCCAGCGGGTCTGGCCTGCGCTGGGCACTGGCGTTGCGTCGATGCGCAGCAGGAATAACGGAATTCCGGATTTTTCGGCCGCAAGGGCAAGGCGACGGCTTGCCGTCAGATCCAGTTCGCGCATGCCGTTCCAGCATTCGACAATTACTGCCCCCAAGGCTGTGCAGCGCAGGGCGTCCATGGCAATCCGCAGCAGGGCCACCCGGTCCGCAAACTCTCCAAACAGCCAATTTTCAGGTATTGCGCCCAGTTCCATGCAACCATTTGCCTGAATTACGCATTTCCCTCGGGCGGAAGGCTGGGATCTCAGCCAGACTATTGTCTGGCGTGTCTCGCTCATGCTGTTGGCCAGCGATAGAACAAAGCCTGCCGCCGCCGATGCATCCTTTGCATCCACTGCATAAATTTCGTGAATACAGCCATAAGCCAGCCCGCCCCCCAAGGCTCCATCGAGCGAGGCGATGCCGCTTGCCCAACGACGCATAATGCGATCCGACAGCACAATGTCTCGTGCAAAGGCAGGGGCGATTCTCATATGTTCTTATTATGTTCTAAATATTGATATGGTCAACCCAGAGGATGGATTATCAAAAATTGTGCTTGAGTGTAGGCGGGCTCTATGCGCCGATTGTGCGCCAAGCCTCATGTTGAGGGACGATGCCGACCGATCTGAAAATGAAAATTCGCAAGATCGGCTGGAGGCCCGAGCCGGAATCGAACCGGCGTGCACGGATTTGCAATCCGCTGCGTAACCACTCCGCCATCGGGCCGCGCCAGTGGTACTGGTGAGAGGCGCGGCCTAGCCGAGCGAGCGTGGCTTTGCAACGGGGTCCGTGACGACCGGCGAGTAGCGGATTTCTCGACGATCAAAGGCGAGACATGCACCATGCTGCGGTGTAAAAACCCGTAGCGTTTTGCAACGGGATTGGACATCATGAGCAGGAGAAGTGAAGCAGGAGTTCTCCTATTCGACAGTCAGCTGTATTAGCCTTGCAATACAGAGCGGCGCTGTGTAAGGGCGCAAACTAAGATTCCATCAATCCGGGTTTACAAGGACCAGCAATGCGCAGTGCTACGATCGACCAAAGCAGGGCCGACCCCGGTTATGCAGCTCGGCGGGCGATGATCGACAGCCAGGTCCGCACGAATGACGTCGTAGAACCTGCGCTGGTCACAGCTTTGATCGCTACACCACGCGAGCCATTCCTGCCGGCGAATTTGCACGCTTCTGCGTATATCGACCGCGCGCTGACGCTGGGTGGTGGGCGGGCCCTCAATCCGGTTCTGACGACGGCCCGGCTGATCGACGATGCACGGGTTGCCGCTGGACAGCATGTCCTGCTCATCGGTGCGGCAACCGGCTATGCCGCCGCGCTGATCGCGGCACTCGGCGCGCAGGTAACGGCTGTGGAGGAGGATGCGGAACTGCTGGCCCTCGCTGCACCCGCGCTGGCGGGACGAACAGGACTGACGCTGGTCGAAGGAGCGCTGTCCGCAGGTGCCCCCGCCACTGCGCCTTATGATGTGTTGATCGTCGATGGCGCGATCCAAGCGGTGCCGGCTATTCTTCTCGACCAGCTGCGCGATGGCGCGCGAATTGCCACCGGGTTGGCCGATCGAGGGGTCACCCGGCTTGCACGCGGCGTGCGCGTCGGCATAGCGCCCGCCATCGGTATGGTCGCCTTCGCTGATCTCGAATGTGTCCTTCTCCCCGGCTTTGCTGCCCCGCCACGCTTCACTTTCTGATCGGACAATGATGCCACTCTCCTCTCGTTCGCTGCTGCTGGCCAGCGCCATTGTCATAGCCGCTGCCGCGCCATCGCAGGCGCAAACCCAGCCCTCGGCCCAGACCCTTCGCGATGCGCTCGCCGCCGCGTACGAAAATAATCCGACGCTGACGGCGGCGCGCTCCGGCCAGCGCGCGGTCGATGAAAATGTTCCGATTGCGCGGGCCGACGGCCTGCCCGATGCTGGCGTGAATGTCGGATATAACGAAACATTGGTGCAGGGTAGCAACAACACCTTTTCTCCCGACCGCACCTTGAGTGTGCAGGGTCAGCTGTCTGTACCGCTGTATCAAGGGGGGATCGTCCGTAACAATATTCGCAGCGCACGGGCGCGGGTCGAATCGGGACAGGCACAGCTGCGCGGCACGGAAGCCAGCGTCTTCAGCCAGGTGGTCGGGTCCTATATGGATGTATTGCGCGACGAAGCGGTGGTTGCGCTCAACCGCAACAACGTCGATGTGCTGAGCGTCAATTTGCAGGCGACCCGGGACCGCTTCGACATCGGCGACCTCACGCGCACCGATGTGGCCCAATCCGAAGCGCGACTAGCTCTGGCGCGCGGCGATCTCGAATTTGCCGAGGCGCGACTGATTTCCAGCCGGGAATCCTATATTCGGCTGGTGGGGCTTGTTCCAGGCGATCTGACTGCTCCGCCACCATTGCCGGGCATCCCGACAGCCGTCGACGCCGCTGTCGATACCGCACTTGCCGAAAACCCCGATCTCGAGGCCGCGCTGATCGAGGCGCAGGCGAGTGGATTTGACGTTCGCGCCGCACGCGGCACCCGGCTGCCGCGCGTTTCCCTCTCCACCAACGGCGGGTACAGTAACTTTCTCGGCTCGATCAGCAGCAATATTCCCGGCGTGACTGTCGCCCAGTCGCAGACCAGCGCATCCGCGGGAGTCACCGTATCAATTCCGCTGTTTCAAGGGGGACGCCCGGCTGCGCGCGTCAGGCAGGCCCAGGCGCGGGAAAGTCAGGCGCTCGAACAGGTCATTGGCGCCGAACGATCGGTAATCGCGCAGACCCGTGCCGCCTTCGCGAGCTTGCGTGGCGCGCGTGCGGTGGCGCAATCGAGCGAAGTCGCGGTCAGCGCCAGTCGCCTCAGCCTCGAGGGGGTGCGGGCCGAAAACAGCGTAGGGTCGAGGACCATCCTTGATATCCTCAATGCCGAACAGGAACTGCTAAATGCCCAGGTGCAGCTGGTTTCGGCACGGCGCGATGCCTATGTCGCCGGCTTCACGCTGCTCGCGGCGATGGGGCGGGCAGAGGCAGAGGATCTCGGGATTGCGACAGGCGAAGCGCTTTATGATCCCGCAGCCAATTACGCGCGTGTCGATAATCTGATTTGGGACTGGGATGAAGATCCGGCCGCGCAGCCGGTCGCGACTCGTACCGCCACCACGCCAGCACAAAGTGCAACCTTGTCCGCAGGGGAAACGCCTGAGCTCGCTCAATAGCGCTTTTGCGCCGTGGGCAATCGAGGGCATAGGGCTATCGCCTGCTCGACAAACGTGCCAATTGGAGACACGAACCGACTGAACGCCGCACAACGCGCGCGAATGGCATGGGGCAGGAAGATGGGGGATATGGCACGCGAACCGTCGATGGAGGAAATTCTGTCGTCTATCCGCCGTGTTATCGCCCGCGACGATCCGTCACCGGCGTCGAATTCGGCCGGGGTATTCGCACAGGAAAGCGCTGAAACCGGTCCGGTCGATGACGATGTTCTAGATCTTACCGAAACATCGGTCGATCGGGATGGCGATGAGCTGGTCGAACTGGCTGCTGTGCCGATCGGCGCAACACTACTCGCCGACGAACCGGCAGCTGCGTCGCGCCAATCGCTCGACGTGCTTGCTGCTATGCTGGCAAGCGGGCCGGATGCATTGCCTGCTGCAACACCGGCGATAGCGAGCGATATTAGCGTCAATGCCATGGTCGAAGCGGCGCTACGTCCGATGCTGAAGAACTGGCTTGACGCCAATCTGCCCGGTGTCGTCGAGCGATTGGTAGCCCGCGAAATCGCCCGGATCACCGGCGCCCGGCTTTAACACTGCCACTTCACCTGACAAAGATCGCGTTCGGCTGCGACAGCCTCGCTTACCTCGATGCGCGGCTTGCAGCGCGGGGAACAGAGGCGCGGCTGACCACGCGCTATCGCCCTAAACGTGCCGGGGAAATTGTCGGCGGTTCGCTTTACTGGATCATCGCACACCGCATTGTCGCACGTAGTCCGATTTTGCGCTTCGATGAAGCCGATGGCGGCAAAACCGATATCGTCATCGCCGCCCAAGCTGTCCCCGTGTTGGCAAAGGCCAAGCGTGCACACCAGGGCTGGCGTTATTTGGCTGCCGAAGACGCGCCGCCCGACCTTGCCGATGCGCCACATGGTACTGCAGAACTGCCTGATGACCTGCTTAACCAGCTCAATGGCCTAGGGTTGATCTAGGCCGCCAGCCAATAGGCAAAAAGACTGTGCGCGATTGCGAAGGGCGGCGGCGCGATGAAACTGGCGTTAGGGGCGTCGGCCATCGCGGCGGCGACTTCGGCACGATCAACCCACATTGCGGCCTCGATCTCGAACTCGTCAAGAATAAGGTCGCGCGAAGCAACTTTGGCAATGCAGCCGACCATGAGCGATGAAGGGAACGGCCAAGGCTGGCTGGCGACATAGCGCACTTCACTTGCACGTACGCCCGCTTCTTCCCATAATTCGCGTGCAACGGCTTCTTCCAGGCTTTCGCCGGGCTCGACGAAACCGGCGAGCGCGGAATAGCGGCCTGCGGGCCAGCCATGCTGTCGACCGACCAGCACGCAACCTTCATGCTCTGCCAGCATGATCACCACCGGGTCGGTGCGCGGGAAATGCTGGGCGTTGCAGGATCGACAATCGCGCTGCCAGCCCGCCTTGGCGAGCACTGTCGTTTCCCCGCAGTTCGCGCAAAATCGATGGCGCGCGTGCCAGTCGATAAGGCTTCGCGCCACGCCGTAAAGGGCGACCTGATCTGCTTCGAGGAGCGGCAACACTCGCCAGCAACTCCGTGAGCGCGCATCGACTGCCGTGTCAGCCGAGGGCAAAGCGGCGAAACGAGGTTTTCCCTGTTCCAGTCCGAGGAACACCAGTTCGGCATCGGGCTCGGCTTCGGCGAGTGATCCCCACGCCAGGTTTCCATTACCCCCATCGACGGGGTCGATCCCGTCGAGCCGCAGAAGCCGCGCCGATATCGACCCCATTTCCTTGGCCAGCCGTTCAGGGCTTTGCCGGATGGCATCTCCTCGATCGATCATCGCCCCGGTGAAACCGGGAGGCGCGACGTTAAGCGCACCATTGGAGCCCGGTGAGGTTGTGATCATCTGCCGGACGGTGCAGCGGCCATCGCAGCAAGATCGCTATACATTACTTCGCCGATTCGGCGCTGGAAATCATAGACTTCGGCCGGGAGGTAGTTGGCATAGCCACCAAAGCGGACGCGGCGACGGCGGTCGACGAAGCCGATGGTTCCAGCAGCGCCGCCCCAGCCGAAAATGCCTTCGCCTTCGCGGCTGCCCGGCAGCGACACCCGCCCGCCGGCACCAAAGCCTTGTCCGGCGGCAAAGGTGCCCTCGGTATTCACCCCGGCGGGGAGGATATTCGACATCGCCAACCGTGCGGTTTCGGCGGACAGTATCCGGTTTGTCCCGAGCGCCCCTTCACCGAGCAGCATCGTGAGGAACTTGTCGTAATCGCGCGCCGACGAGACCAGCCCTGCTCCTCCGAACGGAAAAGACGGTGCCTCACGGTAGATGCTCGTCGCCGCCGGATCGACGGGAAATAGCGAACCGCCGACCGGTGCATAGTTGCTCGAGAGCCGGCCTGCGTTGGCTTCGCCGACAATGAAGCTGGTGCTCTCCATGCCCAACGGGGCAAATATACGGGCCTTGAGGAAGGCATCAAACGGTTGCCCGGACACCACTTCGATCACCCGACCCAGCAGATCGAGCCCGGCCGAATAGCTCCATTTCGTTCCAGGCTGCGCAAGCAGTGGCATCTCCGCCACTGCATCGGCCCATATGTCGAGCGGCCCAAGCGTGCGGCCCGAACGCAATCCGGGGAGCGGCAGGCGGCTGACCTGGCCCGGGACAATGCCCCGCTCCTGCCACGCAAGATCGAGCGGAGTGCGGTTGCCCAGACCGTAGCCTAGACCGGCAGTGTGCGTCAGCAGGTGGCGCAGCGTAATCGGTGTTGCCAGTGCAACCGTCTCGGCCAGCGGCGCATCTGGTCGAGTGAGCACCTGCATGCTGGCGAATTTGGGCAAAACCTCACTGATTGGAGTATCGAGCGTCAGCTTGCCTTCATCGATCAGGATCATAGCGGCAATGCCGGTGATCGGCTTGGTCTGTGAATAAATGCGCCACAGACTGTCGAGATCGGCGGCGACGCTGCTGTCCGCGGCGATCGTACCGGCTGCCACCGATATCAGTGGCGCATCGCCAAGGCCGATCGCAGCCACTGCTCCCGGCAGCCTCCGTGAGCTGACATAGTCATCGATGAATGCACGCAGCGCCGGGAAGCGCTCGGTTGCTTGCCAAAGGGCGCGCGCCGGACTCGACAGGGTTGCTGCGGCCGCGCCACCCGCTATCCAGCCCAGCCATTGGCGACGGCTCGGGGTAAATCCCGCTGCTTCGGCTTGAATCCGTTCGAAACCCATCTTCATTCTCCCAACGCCATAGCTGCGGCGCGGCGATAGAGCGTCGGCAGACCCGCTTCGTCAAGCCGCGCAATCGGCCACCATTCGCCTTCCCCTACGGCAAGCTTGGTATCGCTATGGATATCGACGATCAGATCAAGCGCAAAATGCGTGAAAACATGGCGGATCGAGCCACAAGGGCGGGTACCGACAAGCGCTTCTGTGATGCATTCGCTCCAATCGTCACCCGGCAATGCTCGCATACCGCCCAGCATCCCCTTGTCAGGACGACGGACCAGCCAGACATGCGGACCGTTGTTACTGCGGGCGTCGACAATCCAGTCCGCTCGACCGAAGCGCAGTGGCTTGGGTTTCTTTGCCGGTTTGACCGGCAGGGTACCGGCAATACCCAGCACCTGGGCGCGACATTGTTCTGAAAGCGGACAGCGTGGGCAGGCCGGATTGCGGGCGGTACAGACAGTCGCCCCCAGATCCATCATCGCCTGCGCAAAATCGCCGCCGCTGCTATATTCCGGCCATAATCTGGCCGCTGCTTTCCGGATGGCTTTGCGCCCTTCCGGTAGCGGCACGTCTACTGCAAACAGTCGCGCGACCACCCGTTCGATATTGGCATCGACCGGCACCGCGTCATCCATTCCGAACGCGATGGCGGCGATCGCTGCGGCGGTGTAATCGCCAATTCCCGGCAGTAACCGCAGATCCGCTTCGTTTTTGGGAAATGTCCCGCCATGATCGCGCATCACCACTGCGGCACAGGCGACGAGGTTTCGCGCGCGGCTATAATAGCCAAGCCCCGCCCACGCCGTGAGGATGTCGTCGGGATTAGCGGCAGCAAATTCGACAAGGCTGGGCCAGCGACTCGTGAAGCGTTCGAAATACGGAATGACGGCGGCGACAGTCGTCTGCTGCAGCATCACTTCGGATAACCAGACACGATAGGGATCGGCACGTCGGCTGTCGCCAGGCGGTATCCGCCAAGGCAAGATGCGGGCATGCGCCCGATACCAGTCGGACAGCATGGTGCGTATCCGCACGATCTCTCTCTCGACGGGCATGGGGTGCCTATGGCATGACATCTTCGATGAAAAAAGCCTCCGACCTCCCCGCTTCGACCAGACAGCAGGCGCGCAAATCCGCTGCGGTTGTCAGCGCAGCAAAACCCGAACGTCCGCGGGGCGGCGAAGCCCGGCGTATTGCCGATTTGATTCCGGCTGTCGGTGAAACCGCCTTCCGCAAATTCGGCTTTATTCAAAGTTCGATTGTCACCCGCTGGCCGGAAATCGTCGGCGCCAAGCTTGCCCGCGTCACCGGACCCGAATCGCTTCGTTTTCCGCCGGGCAAGAAGGCGGATGGAATACTCTCGATCACCGTCGGCAGCGCTCATGCTCCCATCGTCCAGCATATTGTGCCCGACATCATTGCCCGGGTGAACCGCTTTTTCGGCTATGCGGCAGTAGGGCGGGTGCGGCTCTCACAAGGGCTGGTCCGCCGCGCCGCCGCGCCGACCTCGTTGCCCGTTGCCCATCCCTTGGTCACCACCGGCACTGTGCCGCTGTCCCCGACTCTTAGTGCGATCGCCGATCCTGAATTGCGCAGCGTGCTAGAAGGGTTGGCAAGCAGTCTTGCCAAGCGCGACGCGCTGCCTAAAGTCGACAGATCATGACGATCAAGGCCGCCACTTTTGTGACCATCTCGCTTGCTGCGCTGATCGGCATCACCGGCATGTCAGAGTCGGCGTCAGCGCCCATACCCAAGATGGCAATGTCTTTTACATCGCAAGTGACCCGCGGTTCAGATGGCAGCCATATACTCGGTAATCCTGATGCGGCAGTGAAACTTGTCGAATATGTCAGCTACACATGTTCGCACTGCAAGAATTTCGTCGAGCAATCGAATGCGGCGCTGCTTGGGCACATAACGTCAGGGCGCGTCAGTCTTGAGGTTCGCCATCTGGTATTGAGTGCGCCCGATATCGGCATGACAGTAGCGGCGCAATGCGGCAGGCCGGACCGTTTTTTTTCACGACACGATGCGCTGATGGCCTTGCAGCCCAGCGTTCTGGCCCGGGCCTCGGCTCTTACCCAGGCCCAGGTCGACCGCATTCGTGCTTTGGAACCATTGCCTCGGGTTCGTGCGCTTGCCGCCGATACCGGCGTCATTGCCTGGATGCAGCGGCGCGGTTTTACAGCGCCGCAAATCGATTCATGCTTTAGTGACCAAGCAATTCTCGACCGCATCGAAGCGATGCGAAGCGCGGCAATTGCCACAGGTGTCACCGGTACACCGACTTTTGCCATCAACGGCCAGCTAGTTGCTGATGCCCACAGTTGGCCCGCGCTTCAGCCTGCGCTCGATCGCAGCATTGCGCAGGGGCGCTGACCCGCGAACATACAGTCACCAGTGATCGATCAAAGGACTGCTTTTCATGCCGACCATCAGCATAACCCGTCTCATGACACTCGTCGCATTTTCCGCCTTTTCGCTTGCCGGGTGCGACGCTGGCGGCGCTAGCGCATCAGGCGACGCCGTTTCCAAGATCGCGGCCCCTGCCGGACAGAAATGGTCGGAGGTCGCGAGCGCGACCCAAGATGGCGTCATAATCGGCAATCCCGATGCGCCTTTAAAACTGATCGAATTCGCCTCACCGACATGCAGCCACTGCGCCGACTTTTCCAAAGAAGGGTCTGCTGCGCTTAAAAGCGAGTTTGTCGATAGTGGCAGGGTCAGTGTGGAAATCCGGCCGTTCATGCTCAACGCCATTGACTTGGTGGTTGCCAGCATCATCAATTGTGCCGGTCCGGAACGGTTCATGCCGCTGCTCGAGAATGTCTATGCAACTCAAGCCGACATGATTGCAGGCGTGCAATCCGCCGATCAGGCCGCTGCGGAAGGGGCGATGCAACTCCCCGAAGCGCAGCGTTTTCCAGCCCTCGCCCGTGCTCTGAAGCTCGATAGCTATTTCGCAGCACGCGGCATGGCTGCGGCGGATATTGATCGCTGCCTCGCCGATCCTGCGACGGTAAATCGCTGGCAAGAATCGACGCAGCGCAACCAGACCGCGTTCGAGATCAGCGGTACGCCGACTTTCGTATTGAACGGACAAGTCATGGCCGGTGTCGGCACTTGGGACGGCGTGCGCGATGGCCTGCGCGCGGCTGGCGCTCGCTGATGCGAGCTTAGCCCGGCGAGGGGGCGCGCAATGCGCATAACCCGTCTGCGCGTCACCGGATTCAAAAGTTTTGTCGAGCCTGCTGAACTGCGGATCGAGCCGGGATTGACAGGCATAGTCGGGCCTAATGGCTGCGGCAAATCGAACCTGCTCGAAGCCATCCGCTGGGTGATGGGTGAATCCTCCGCCAAATCGATGCGCGCCGGTGGCATGGATGATGTCATCTTCGCAGGAACCTCCAGTCGTCCCTCGCGTGATTTTGCAGAAGTTGCGCTTGTCTGCGACAGCGAAGATGCGCCATTGCCAGGCGTTGTCGCCGAAGCGACCAGTGGCGTATTCGAAGTCGTGCGCCGGATCGAGCGCGGCGCGGGCAGTGCCTATCGGGCTAACGGTCAAGATGTTCGCGCCCGCGATATCGCACTGATTTTTGCCGATGCCGCAACCGGGGCGCACAGCCCGGCGCTGGTCAGCCAAGGTAAGGTCGCAGCGATTGTCGCCGCCAAACCACAGGAGCGGCGCCTGCTTTTGGAAGAGGCGGCAGGGATTGCCGGCCTGCATGTCCGACGCAGGGAGGCCGAACAAAAATTGCGCGCTACCGAGACAAATCTTGCGCGATTGTCGGATTTACTCGTCGATATGGATGCTCGCGCCGGGCAACTGCGACGTCAGGCGCGTGCTGCCGAACGCTACACCTGGCTCTCGGATCATATCCGCACAGCCGAAGCGAGAATGATCTTCTCACGCTGGCGTGATTCCGCCACCGTCGCCGATGCGGCGCGCGCCGCTGCTGCGGCTGCAACTGAGGCTGTTGCGCGCTCTCACGTCAGGCAGCAAGGGGCGGCGGACAAACAGAACGAGGCAATGATTGCGGTCGCCACTGCTCGCGATGCAGTGACTCGAGAACGGGAGGCTGATATTCAGTTATCCGGCCGCCTGAAACATCTGCGCACCGAAGCGCAAATGTTGGATCGCCGCATCGCCGATCTGTTCGCCGAGCAAGTGCGAATTGCACAAGACCGCGATGCCGAAGATGCACTGGCACGGGAGAGTGCCGCTGCCATCGAATTTTTCGACGAGCAGAACCGCCGCGCAAACGTTGAAATTGCCAAGCTCGCCAAAACACGCCCTGAGCTCGAGCGTCGCGCCATGGCCTGCGCCGATGCATTGCGTGACTCCGAAGTCGCGCTAGCGCAAGCTCGCGCCGAGGCCGCCAACGAAAATGCTGAACGGCGTATTGCAGAAGCGGCGCACGGCGAAGCCTCCCGGCGAATGGGACGAATTGAAGATGAGCTTGCACGGATAGACGCCGAAGCAGCCAGTGCTGGCGATAGCGGGTCGCTCGCTGCCGCTAGTCAGCAGGCCAATACTGAATGCGCCATTGCTGAGGCAGCAACCAATAGCGCAGAAGCAGACGTGGCCATGGCCGGACTTACACGCGCTGCCGCCGCTGAGGCGCAAGTCGCAGCGGAAACCGCGCTTGCCGAAGTCAGGGCTGCGCTCGCCGCACTCGATAGCGAAGCTGCCGCCCTCGACCGTTCGTTGGCCGCTTCTGCCGGAAATGATGCGGCCGTGGTCCGAGCAATTCGTGTCGAGCCGGGATATGAGGCCGCAATCGCAGCGGTGCTGGGCGATGATTTATCGGCGCCTCTACTCGATTCGACTGGTGCCGGATTGCGCGGCTGGAGCGGCGCAGTGGCGACGGGAGACGACCCTATACTTGCCGATGGGTTAACTCCGCTTGCCGCTTATGTGATCGCGCCAGTACAACTTGAGAGGCGATTGGCACAGGTTGGTGTTGTCGATGTCGATGCCGGGCAGCCTCTCAAGGTCGGCCAGCGACTGGTGACATTAACGGGAATGATGCGGCGCTGGGATGGGTTTGTGGCGTCAGGCGATGGTGCGGCAACGGCGGAACGCCTTGCCCGTGCCAACCGTCGGGAGGCGATTTCCCAGCAACGCCCGGCCGTCGAATCAGGAGCGCAGCAGATTGTAGCTGCCGCCATTGCTGCAAGCGATAGGTTGACTGCCGCGGATGTTCGACTGCTTGAAACCCGCCGAAACCTTGCCGACACCGAAGCAGCGTCGCGAAAGGCGCGCCGCGCTGCCGATGGCGCCGAGGCCGCGCTGGTCCGCCATGCCAGCATGTCGCTGCGGATCACCGAACGTCGCGGCGCCGTCGCCAGCGAACGTGAAGATGCTGCAACCGCTCTGGATGAAGCGATGGCGCGCCTTTCTGCGCTGCCTGATGGCAGCGGCACCGTCTCGCGGCTTGCCGCCTGTGATGGCGACGTCGGTGCCGCGCGCGCTACACTTACGTCAGTGCGCGAGGAAATTGCTGCACTCGACCGCCATATTGCCAACCAGCGTGAACGACAGATCGAGGCCCAAGCGGAATTGCGCAGCTGGAATGGGCGGGCAAGCGAGGCGGCGCGGAGACTGTCGGCCATGGTCGACCGGCTCGAACAGAACGCTGCCGAGCAAGCAAGACTTGTCGATACACCCAATCAGATTGCCTCCGCCCTTGTGGCAGCAGAGGCCAAGCAAAGCGCCCTGCAATCACGACTGACAAGTGCATTGCTCGCGGAACGCACCACTGCAGATGCGTTGGCCGCTGCCGATACCATGCTTGACATTGCACGAGAGGAACTCGCTGCGGCGCGCGAAGGCCGGGCCGGGGCTGCTGTGCGCGCTGAAAATGCCGAAAGCCGTCGCATCGAAATGGGCCGTATTTCAGGTGAGCGCTTCGCCTGCCCGCCTCCACTGCTTCCCGAAAAAGTTGGGTTTCTTGCCGATGAAGTTGGGAGACCGCAGGAGGAGAGCACGGCGCATGAACAGCTGAACCAAGACCGTGAGCGCATTGGCCCGGTTAATCTCGTGGCCGCTCAGGAATTGGCTGAGATCGAGGGGGAACAGGCGGCTTCGACGGCAAATGCAAACGAACTGACGCAAGCGGTCAATCGATTGCATGGTTCGATTGGTCACCTCAACCGTGAAGGGCGCGCGCGACTGCTACAGGCTTTCACAGTCGTCGACAGCCATTTCCGCAGTCTGTTTTCTACATTGTTCGGCGGCGGGCAGGCGCATCTTGCCTTGGTCGAATCGGACGATCCGCTGGAGGCAGGGCTCGAAATCATGGCTCAGCCGCCGGGCAAGAAATTGTCATCGCTTACCCTACTGTCGGGCGGCGAGCAGGCGCTCACTGCAGTGGCGTTGATATTCGCGCTGTTTCTCACCAGTCCTGCGCCGATTTGTGTGCTTGATGAGGTCGATGCGCCACTCGACGATGCTAATGTTGAGCGTTTCTGTGACCTTCTTGATCGAATGGTTGTCGCAACAACAACTCGATATCTCATTGTTACCCACAATGCCGTCACTATGGCGCGGATGCACCGATTGTTCGGTGTAACCATGGTTGAGCCGGGGGTCAGCCGACTCGTGTCTGTTGATCTTGGTCGGGCGGGGGAATTACTGGCGGCGGAATGAGGCGCTGTCCTCTCCGGCGCGTGCATTGGTCTCAACTTGCTTTTCCCGAGGATTTCTTGATGGGCAGACTATCGGGTAAACGCACCTTAATCACCGGCGGCGCGCGTGGCATTGGCGCGGGGATCGTGCGGGCATTTTTGAGCGAAGGTGCTATTGTGACGCTCGCCGATATCGACAGCGCGGCGGGAGAAGCCCTGGCGCAGGAAGTCGGTTCCAGTTTCGTCCATCTCGATGTGGCAAGCGAGCCCGATTGGTTGGCTCTGGCAAAAATTTATCCGGTGATGGATGTCGTCGTCAACAATGCCGGGATTACGGGGTTCGAAGACGGGCTGGCCGCGCATGATCCGGAACACACGACCCTGACCGAATGGCACAGGGTGCATGCGGTCAACCTCGATGGAGTGTTTCTGGGCTGTCGCTACGCCATCGGGGCGATGCGGACAGCAGGAGCCGGCTCGATTATTAACATGTCGTCGCGGTCGGGGCTGGTCGGCATACCGGGCGCAGCGGCATATGCTTCATCCAAGGCGGCGATCCGCAACCATAGCAAGAGCGTCGCACTTTATTGCGCCTCTCAGGGCCTTGCCATCCGCTGCAACTCCATCCATCCGGCGGCCATTCTAACACCGATGTGGGAAGCGATGATCGGCACCGGCCCCGACCGCGAAACGAAGATGGCGGCAATGGTCGCGGATACTCCACTGCGACGATTTGGCACGGTGGAGGAGGTCGCCGCCGTCGCGGTGCTGCTGGCCTCCGACGAAGCCACGTACATTACTGGCAGCGAGATCATGCTCGACGGCGGGTTACTGGCCGGATCGGCGGTGTCACCGGGATCATAACAAAAAAGGGGCCACATTGTTGCGGCCCCTTTTCATATGCTGACAAGCTAACTCGATCAGTCGTCCGATTTCAGGAATGCGGGCACATGGCCCGCGTCGTCGGGCCCGTCGCTGGATACGCGGGGCGCTCGGTCTCCGTTGCCACGTTCGCCGCTGCCGCGCGGACCGCGATCACCATTGCCGCGCTCGCCATCTGCCCGGGGGCTACGGTCGCTTCCAGGCCGACGACGGCCACTGCGATCGCCATTGCCGCGCTCACCGTCGCTGCGTGGGCCGCGATCGCCGTTGCCACGGTCGCCGCGTGGCCCACGATCACGATCGCCGCCTTCGCGCGGTTCACGGACGGGCCGGGTGTCTTCGAGTTCGGCACCGGTTTCCTGATCGACGACGCGCATCGACAGCCGCACCTTGCCGCGCGGGTCTATCTCGAGCACCTTAACCTTCACCTCCTGCCCTTCGGACAGGACATCAGAGACCTTTTCGACGCGCTCGTTACGGATTTCGGAGACGTGGACGAGCCCATCCTTGCCGCCCATGAAATTCACGAACGCGCCGAAATCGACCATGTTGACGACCTTGCCATTGTAGACCTTGCCGACCTCGGCTTCCTCGACGATGCCGCGGATCCAGTTCATTGCGGCTTCGATCTGGGCAACGTCGGACGACGACACCTTGATCACACCTTCGTCGTCGATGTCGACTTTGGCTCCTGTAGTGGCGACGATCTCGCGGATCACCTTGCCGCCAGTGCCGATGACGTCGCGGATCTTCGCCTTGTCGATCTGCATGGTCTCGATGCGCGGGGCATGCGCCGACAGTTCGGTGCGCACCTCGCCCAGCGCCTTGGCCATTTCACCCAGGATATGCGTGCGGCCTTCCTTGGCCTGGGCCAGTGCGGCGCGCATGATCTCTTCGGTGATGCCGGCGATCTTGATGTCCATCTGCATCGTGGTGATGCCTTCGGACGTGCCTGCGACCTTGAAATCCATGTCGCCGAGATGGTCTTCGTCACCCAATATGTCGGACAGGACGGCAAAGTCCTTGCCTTCGAGGATCAGGCCCATGGCGATGCCGCTCACCGGGCGGGTGATCGGCACACCGGCGTCCATCATCGACAGACAGCCGCCACAGATGGTGGCCATCGACGACGATCCGTTGGACTCGGTGATGTCGGAAAGGATGCGGATGGTGTAAGGAAAATCTTCCTTGGCGGGCAGCACGGCGTGCAGCGCACGCCAGGCCAGCTTGCCATGGCCGATGTCCCGGCGGCTCGGCGCGCCGAAGCGGCCGACCTCCCCGACAGAATAGGGCGGGAAATTATAGTGCAGCATGAACGGCGAATAGGATAGGCCGTCGAGGCCGTCGATCATCTGCTCGGATTCCTTGGTGCCGAGCGTGGTCGTGCAGATCGCCTGGGTCTCGCCACGCGTGAAAAGCGCCGAACCATGGGTGCGCGGCAAAAAGCCGGTCATCGCCTCGATTGCGCGAATTTGCGTGGTCGTGCGGCCATCGATGCGCGTGCCGGTTTTGAGGATGGCGCCGCGGACGATCTCGGCTTCGAGCTTCTTGACCATCTTTCCGGCGGTCATCTTGGTCTGGCCATCGGCGTCGGCAAAGGCTTCCTTGCCCTTGGCGCGGACCGCGTTCAGCGCGTCCGAGCGTGCCGACTTGTCGACGATGGTATAGGCAGCGGCGATTTCCTCGCCGACCAGCGCGCGAAGCTGGGCCTTAATGCCGTCATTACCATCGGTGGTCGCCAATTCCCACGGGTCCTTGGCTGCCTGTTCGGCCAGGTCGATGATCGCATTCACCACCTTGCGGATCTCGGCATGCGCGAACTGGACTGCACCCAGCATGACCTCTTCCGACAGTTCCTTGGCTTCGGATTCGACCATCATGACCGCATCGCCGGTGGCGGCGACGATCAGGTCGAGCTTGCCGGTCGCGACATCGGCCATCGACGGGTTGAGCTGATACTCGCCGTCATGCGTATAACCGATGCGCGCTGCCGCGATCGGCCCCATGAACGGGACGCCTGAAATGGTGAGCGCGGCGGATGCAGCGATCATCGCCAGCACGTCGGGTTCGGTCGTGCCGTCATAGCTCAGCACCTGGCAGATCACGTTGATCTCGTTGTAGAACCCTTCCGGGAACAGCGGGCGGACCGGGCGATCGATCAGACGGCTGGTCAGCGTTTCCTTTTCCGTCGCGCCGCGTTCCCGCTTGAAAAAGCCACCCGGAATGCGGCCGGCGGAGGAGAATTTCTCCTGATAATGAACGGTCAGCGGGAAGAAATCCTGGCCTTCCTTGACCGATTTGGCGGCGGTCACCGCGCACAGGACGACGGTTTCGCCGAGCGTCGCGAGGACGGCGCCATTGGCCTGGCGCGCAACGCGCCCGGTCTCGAGCTTGAGGGTCTTGCCACCGAGGTCGATTTCGACAGTCTTGATATCAAACATTTTAATTCCTTCGCTCGGCGCCAGATGCGGCCGAGTTCATCTAAGT
>JANNMK010000151.1:0-1788 GCA_031397785.1 Sphingomonas sp.
CACCAGGCTATCTCGAAGAATTGCGCGTCCACTGGCGACCGTTGCAGGCCGCGATGATCGGCCTTGGCTCGGGCTATTCCACAACCGGGTATATCACGAGCATCATGGTGCCCGAATTGCTGAAGGAGTTCGGCTGGTCCAAGGCCGAATTTGCGCTGATCGGTGTCCTCGGTCTTCTTAGCACGCCACTGTTTCCGGTCGTCGGGCGGCTGGCTGACGTCATTGGGGTACGCCGTACGGCGCTAATCGGCATTATCGCGGGGCCGCTGGCCTTTCTCGCCATGACGCGCCTGACCGGCGACATCCGGGCCTATATCGCCATTTATATCTTTCTCGGCACGTTTTTCATTGCCACCACTGCCACCGTCTATTGCCGGGTAGTGGTGCAATATGTCGAGCGGTCGCGAGGTCTGGCGCTGGCCGTGGTGGCATCGGGGCCTGCGCTATCGGGCGCGATACTCGCGCCGATGCTCAACCAGTTCGTACAAGCAAGCGGCTGGCGCGCGGGCTATGTCGCAGTCGCGATTTTCACCGCCGCCGCCGGAGCACTGGCGCTGCTGATGCTGCCACCCGAAAAGAAGCGCGACGGTCCCGCGCCGCCGAAGCCGAAGTCGGCGCGTGCCGATTATGGCGGCATTCTCCGGATGCGGGCGTTCTGGGTGTTGAGCGGCGCGATGCTGCTGTGCAATTTGCCTCAGGTAATCGCGCTCACGCAGCTTAATCTGGTGCTGATCGAACAGGGCATTACGCCCGGCGGCATCTCTGCGATGATCTCCGCTTTTGCCATCGGGGTATTGTGCGGGCGGTTCATCGCGGGCTTTGCGCTCGATCACTTCACACCTTGGATTGTCGCGACCGCCATCATGGGGTTGTCGGCAATCGGGCTGGCCCTGCTCGCCTCCGGTTTCGACGGCTATGAAGTGGTGATGCTTTCGGTCCTCCTGATCGGCTTGTCGTTCGGCGGTGAAGGCGATCTGATCGGCTTCATGGTCGTCCGCAATTTCGGGGTGCGTATCTTCAGCAGCGTCATGGGGATGATGGTCGCCGTCATTTCGATTTCGGCCGCAACCGGCGCTGCGCTGGTCAGCCTGTCGCTGAAAACGACAGGCAGCTATGCGGCGTTCCTCATCGGCTGCTCGATCGCCTGTGTAATCGGCAGCTTGTTGTTCGCACTGCTCCCGCGTGAGCCGTTCAAGGAACCGGAAACCGCTAGCTGAGCGGCTGCGGTGTCCCCACGCCCATATACGCCGCTAGATTGCGATGCAGGCTGACGATGCTGCGCTCCATATAGGGATTGGGCTGGGTGCCGCGAAAGCCGATGTTCTTCATGCCCTGCTGGACCGCCGCCATGTTGGTGAAATCCTGTTGCAGGACGGACGGCCAGTCGGCGGGCGCAGTATAGGTCCATTCGGTCGCGGGCGCTTCGCCGTCGGGGTAGAGTTCGTACACGGCGGCCTCGAAAATGCACTTGTCGGGGTCGGTGCCATAGGGCCGCGCGGCGTAGCAGAGCATATTGTTGACCGCCTGCCCGATCTGGAAATTCGGGAAAATCTGCCACGCAGTTCCCGCCTTCGCCGTGTGCGACGGGTCGACCACCGGCCAGACGACGCCGCGCGCGGCATCGGCGGCGCGGGCGGACTGGATCCAGTGCTTCGATACCTCGGCAGCGGGTGTGTCCTCGGGCAGTTCGTCGACCAGCCGCCGCGCCGCCTCGACCAAGGTCATCGTCGTATTGGTGTTAGCGTTTTCCCAAGTGAATGTCTGCATTTCGGCGGTCGAGACACGCGG
>JANNMK010000268.1:0-3178 GCA_031397785.1 Sphingomonas sp.
CGGTCATTCCGGTCGGGGCTTTTTTCTGGTTGGCTGGCGATTTGCTGGCGGTGCCCGTTCCAGCGGGCCGGCAATGCGCGCCATCAATCGACGATCAACGCAAGGACGATGTAAAGGATCAGCGGCAAACCGAAGCCGAGCAGAGTGGCCGCGACAAAGCCTATGCGCAGCATCAGAGCGTCGATGCCATATCTGTTGTGAATGCCCGAGCAGACGCCGAAGATTTTGCCATTGGCGCGGTCGAGCCGAAGAGGGCGGTTCATGATGGGCTCCTTGAAAAAGCTGGATACGGGTCGGCTGCCGTCAGGCAACCGAACCGGCGATCGCCGAAACCGAAGGAACGGCAGTGGCAGCAAGCAGCATCGTCGAGGACCAGAGGGCGACGGCAAGAGCGGCGGCGTAGCTGGAAGCGGCGCGGAAATCGAAACGGGTCATGATGTGTCTCCTTGGGGTTTTATCGTGCCCCCCGCTTGTCCGGGGATATCAACTGTGCTGCAGAGACCGTGCCAAATCGATTCATCGTCGGTTAAGCGTGGGTTCTCGCCAACAAGGTCGGAAAACGTCCGGGATAATTCCCAATCATGGGAACATTTTGCGATTTCCACGAATAATTTGCGCCATAATCCGGCATGGCGGGACCGCGCTGCTGCCGCTACACCACCGACAGCCATGTTTGTCGCCCGCCTGATCCTCTCCGATTTTCGCAATCACGGCAGCACCGAACTGGCCGCCAGCGCAGGATTGATGATCCTTTCGGGTGCCAATGGCGCGGGCAAGACCAATATTCTCGAAGCCTTGTCGCTGCTGGCACCGGGGCGCGGTCTCCGGGGGTCGGCGCTGGCCGATATGGTGCGCGATGGTGCAGCCGGATTCACCGTCTCGGCTGATCTTGCCGTGCCTGATCCGGCGCTCCCGGTGCTGGCCGTCGGCACCGCACTGAATGCCGAGGCGCCTGGCCGTCGCCGGGTGCGGATCAACGGGGCGGATGCCGCCGCGACCGCGCTCGCCGAATGGCTCTCGCTGGTGTGGCTGACTCCGGCGATGGACAGGCTGTTTACCGAAGCGGCGAGCGGACGCCGCCGGTTTCTCGATCGCATGACCCTCGCGCTCGATCCCGCGCACGCCCGCCACGCCAGCCGCTACGAAGCGGCCATGCGCGCGCGCACCCGGTTGCTCACCGATGGTAGTGCCGATGCGGCATGGCTTGGCGCGCTGGAGGCGCAGATGGCGCAGCATGGCGCAGCAATCGATGGGGCACGTCACCGGCTGGTCGCGGCATTGGTGGACGAGGTCGCAGCGACACCCGATGACCTGTTCGCTCGCCCCCGCGCGGCATTGTCCGGTACCGATGGCAGTGATGCGCTGCCTTGGAGTGAACACATGCTCGCCATCGCGCTGCAGCGGTCACGCCACAGCGATGCCCGCGCCGGTCGCGCGCTGGTGGGGCCGCATCGGGTCGATCTGTCGGTGACGCACGCCGGGACTGGCCAGCCTGCCGCGCGCTGCTCGACAGGTGAGCAAAAGGCGTTGCTGCTCGCTTTCGTCCTGGCCCATGGCGACATCATCGCCCGGGCGCGGGGCAGCCGACCGATCCTGCTGCTCGATGAACTCGCGGCGCACCTTGACCCGGCCCGCCGCGCCGCGCTGTTCGAACGCCTCGCGGCCGGTGGCGGCCAGGTGTGGATGACAGGTACCGAGGAGGGATTGTTCGATTCGGCGCCGTCGGCAGCAACACGCTATCGCGTCGCCGAAGGGCGGATCACGGCCCGTCGCTAATATTGCGAATCATTCGCGTAAACACTTGCAACTGAAAACCATTCGCAATAGGGCGGCCCCTCACAAAGGGGATGACCATGTTTTCGACCACCGCCCGCCTGTTCGGTTCCACCGCTTTGACGCTTGCCCTGGCCGTGACGGCACAAGCTGAGGAAGCGACCGATAGCGCGGCTTACGCCCTGCTCGAGGAGCAAAGCGGCGACATCATCGTCACCGGGTCGGTCGACGGCTACCGCACGATCACCACCACTAGCGGCACAAAGACCGACACCGCGCTGCTCGATGTTCCCCAGGCGATCTCGGTCGTCACCGCCGAACAGATCGCCGATCAGCAGATCCGCTCGGTCGCCGATCTGGTGCGCCTGACCCCCGGGCTGTCAGCCGGCCAGGGCGAAGGGCACCGCGACCAGGTCACCTTTCGCGGCAATGTCTCGACCGCCGACTTCTTCGTCGATGGCCTGCGCGACGATGTCCAATATTTCCGTAGCTTCTACAACATCGACCGGATCGAAGTGCACAAGGGCCCCAACGCCATGGTGTTCGGGCGCGGCGGTGGTGGCGGCCTCCTCAACCGCATCACCAAGGGGCCGATACTTGCGGACCGGCTCGTCGGCATCACCCTGTCCGGCGACAGTTTCGGCAGCGGCTATGCGGCCGCCGACATCAACCTGCCGGTCGGGGGGGCGGCGCTGCGCGTCAACGGCTTTTACGAAGCGCTCGACAATCACCGCAATGCCTTCGACGGCGAACGCTATGCCATCAACCCGGTGATCGGCGGCACGCTGGGCGACACCGTCCGCGTCCAGATCGGCTATGAATATGTCAATGATGACCGCGTCATCGACCGCGGCATTCCCTCGGCTGCGCCCGGCACTCTGGCGGCACCCAGCGGCCCGGTGCGCGGTTTCCGCGATGCCTTTTTCGGCGACCGCACGATCAACCGTACCCGATTCGAAGCGCATGTCGGCACCGCCCGTATCGAAGCCGATCTTTCCGACAGTCTGACCCTGTCCGCCCAGGCCCTCTATGGCGATTATGACAAGATCTACACCAATGTGTTTCCCGCCACTGCTCTCCGCACCGCGACATCCGGTGTCTTCGCCGGCCAGCAGGTGATCGGCATCGAAGCCTATGCCGACCCGACCCGGCGGCAGACCGCCATCGGACAGGTCAACGCCATCTGGCGCGGCGATACCGGCGGCATCGGCCATGTCCTGCTGATCGGCGCCGAATATAGCGACCAGCAGACCCGCAACGAACGCATCAACGGCTTCTTCACGCCCGCGCTCACCGCAGCCAGCCGCCGCACCGACATACTGTTCCGCGACCCCGCCAGCATCCCGCCGGTCAGCTTCGTCGCCGGACCGACCGGCAACAGCAACCGCGCAGTGCGCTCCGAACT
>JANNMK010000293.1:0-7829 GCA_031397785.1 Sphingomonas sp.
GCCAGCGCCGCGGCGCCGACCAGCAGCGGCCACACCACGTAGAACTGCTCCTCGACGCCCAAGGACCAGGTGTGGAGGAACAGGCTGGAGCTCACGTCCTGCGAGAAGTAGTCGGTCGCCTGGTTGGCGATCTTCGTGCAACAGGCGTTTTTCATGGGCATCGGGGGATATGTGATCGATCAGTCCGTGGATTGATTCGACGATGGGATCGAGTGCATCGTCATTGCCGGTCATCAGCATCCATGATGTCAGCGCAGCCGCGCCATCGCGGCCAAAGGCATCGAACGTCAGATCGACGATCTCACGGATGTTGCGCTGGCCTGGCTCCCCCCCGTCCATCGTCGTGGCGATTTTTTCGCAAACATCGTCGGTAAGGTAGGACGCCAGCGCCTTTTGCAGACCGGCGGCGCTGCCGAAATGGTGGAGGAGGTTGGCATGCGTCCGGTCGATCCGCGCAGCCACCGCTTTCAGCGTAACCGCCTGCGGTCCGGCCTCGATCAACAGATGCTTGGCCGCTTCGAGCGCGGCTTCGCGCGATGCGGTATGAGTCAGTCGTTTCCTTACTATTGACATCGGTTTGACTATATCCCGCTTGCTCGATGACCCGAGGTCCTGTTGACGCGCCGCACTGCCAAATGTCCAGCCCTTCGCTTGGCCCGTCTTGCCAGAACAGACAGCACCCGGGCCTGAACGATCTGCCGATCGCTCAGGCCGCCATCAACCTGATCTCGCCGCGAAAATCCTCCTCCGGCAGGATGCGGCTGCGCTTGCCCGGCATACCGCCTGTGTCATCGTCCGCCGTCTCTTCATACAGCGCGCAGGGCACATCATGACCGCGTGCCAGACTATAGCGCCGGGCGATGCGTCCGGTCGGGCGAAAGCCGAGCTTGCGCAGCACCGCGCCCGATGCCGGATTATCGATGAAATGACCCGAGACTAAGGGTGGATGGCCGATCGCCCGGGCAATCCGCATCACCGCACGGCCCGCTTCGGTGGCGATCCCCAGTCCCCAGTGCGAGCGGGCGACCCAATAGCCGATTTCAGGGCGGGCGCGTCCATCGTCGGCAATTGGCGCGTCGTCGAGCAAATGGAGACCGACGCCGCCGACGATGCGCGGTGCACCGCCAGTCCGCTGCAGAATCAGAAAATTGGGCAGCAGCGGGCCAGCTTCCCGATCGAGCCACCATTCTGCATCTTTCACGCCATAGGGCCAGGGCAGCATCGCGAGATTGCGGGCTATCGCCTCATCGCCGATCGTCCGGGCAAGTTCCGGGGCATCCTCGATGAAACCGGGCCGCAGCAATAATCTTTCCGTACGGGCGAACATGTTTCTCTCCTTATCTGCGGCGCAACTGCCCCAGGACGGTGACAGTTCCGTTGCGGTTGGAAAGGGAGACGATTGTCCGGCTCGGCTGCACGGCGGGGCGAAACCCAAGCTTCGCACATGCAACGAAAAAGGGAGCCGGGGGTGACCCGTCTCCCTTGATATCCCAGACTGCGAAGCGATGCTCCGGTGTCTGGCGGGGGGTCATCCATCTGGCGGACGACCCCTTGCGTGTGGGCGTCCGGCTATTCGGCGGCTTCCATCATCTGCACGTCGACCGACACATATTTGCGGCCAAGCTTGCCATCGTGGAAACGCACGCGACCTTCGGCTGTAGCGAACAGCGTGTGGTCACGGCCAAGACCGACATTGGTGCCGGGATAGAATTTGGTACCGCGCTGGCGGACCAGAATGTTGCCGCCAATCACTTCCTGACCGCCGAACTTCTTGACGCCAAGGCGCCGACCGGCCGAATCACGACCATTGCGCGAAGAACCGCCTGCTTTTTTATGTGCCATGGAAAATCTCCTGGAATATCAGTTGTGCGGGATACGCAGGCTTAAGCCTCCGCATCCTTCTTTGCTGCGGTCTTGCTCGGCGCGGCTTTTTTGGGCGCAGTGCCGGTTTCAGAGGCAGGAGCGGTTGCTGCCCCGGCTTCGACCTTGGCAGGCTTTTCTGCGGCGGGCTTGGCCTTCTTTTCGGCGGCACCGATCGATACGATCTTCAGCAGGGTCAGCATCTGGCGATGGCCGTTCTTGCGGCGATAATTATGACGGCGCTTTTTCTTGAAGATGATGATCTTCTCGCCCTTCCCTTGCGCGACGATCTCTGCCGCGACAGTAAGGCCGGCGGTCGACGAGACGGTGTCGCCTTCGCCAGCGAGCAGCACGTCGCCCAGCACGACCTTGTCGCCGACCGCTCCGGCCAGCTTTTCGACAGTGATCTTGTCTCCGGCGGCAACCCGATATTGTTTGCCGCCAGTGCGCACGATAGCGAACATGACTGATGTTTCCTCAACGTCTAAATCTCGACCCCGGCTGGCGGGGCAATATTCCTGCGAAAGCAACAGGCTGCTGACGAGGCGTAGCGCCCCGACAAAGCATGGCTTTCGCGGGAAAGACCGGCCCGATAACGACGAGTCACAAGAGTGTCAAGGATCGAAGGCGCGGATTGCTGCGGATGTGCGCTGTTTTCCCGTGTCGCCCGACCCACGCTTGCATGGGGTGCGCGGGACCAATAAAGCATCGCAATGTACGGTTCCATCTGCCCCAGAATACCTCGCCTTGCGTCCATCATGGTCCTCGGACTGCTCGGCGGCGGTTGCACGATGGCCGACATGAGCGATTATCCCAGCGTGGCCCGACGACCGATCGAGCGGCAGGCGAGTGTTGTGCCGTTTACACCAGCGACGCCGCCCGTTCCCGCCCCGGTTACGGCGACCCTCGCCGAAGCGATTCGTGGACTCGCTCGCGATGCCGACGCCGGGGAGCTGGCATTTCGTGCCGCGCTGGCAAACGGGCGCGACGCGGTGCTGGGCGGACGCGGCGCTGCGGTCGGCAGTGAAGGCTGGTCACAGGCGCAACTCAATCTGTCACGCATCGACGCGGCGCGCGGACCGACGGGCTTTGCCCTTGCCGAACTCGACCGTCTGGCACTGCAAGCCGAGAATGCCGGCGATGTTGCAACGCTCACCGCGCTGGCGGCCGAGCAGCTGCGGGTCGCAGCCCTGATCACCGCACAGCAAACCGTGCTCGATGCGCTGGCGTTTGGCCTGTCAGGCTGAGCGGTCCGCTTGCTCGCGGGCCAGGTCTTCGCGAGCCAGCCATTGTTCGAGCCATTTGATGGTATAATCGCCATCGATGACATCGGCTTCGCGCAGCAGTGCCTGGTGCAGCGGGATATTGGTCTTGATGCCGTCGATCACCATTTCCTCGAGCGCGCGGCGCATCCGCATCATGCAGCTTTGCCGGGTGCGACCGTAGACGATCAGCTTGGCCACCATCGAATCATAGTGCGGCGGCACCCGGTAGCCGGCGTAGAGCCCGCTATCGACGCGGACATGCATGCCGCCCGCCGGATGATAGGCCTTCACCGTGCCGGGGGAGGGCGCAAATGTGCGCGGGTCTTCGGCATTGATGCGGCATTCCATGGCGTGGCCGCGAAACTCGAGGTCGGCCTGTTTGACCGACAGAGGATGTCCATCGGCGATGCGGATCTGTTCGCGCACCAGATCGAAACCCGTGATCATCTCGGTCACCGGATGTTCGACCTGGATACGGGTGTTCATCTCGATGAAGTAAAATTCGCCGTCTTCCCACAGAAATTCGATCGTGCCAGCGCCGCGATAGCCCATGCCGGCCATCGCATCGGCGCACACCGCGCCCATCCGCGCGCGCTCTTCGGCCGAAATCACAGGCGAGGGCGCTTCTTCGAGTACTTTTTGATGACGGCGCTGCAACGAGCAATCGCGTTCGCCTAGATGGATGGCGGTGCCATTGCCATCGCCGAACACCTGGAATTCAATATGTCGCGGGTTGCCGAGATATTTTTCGATATAGACGGTGGCGTCGCCGAACGCCGCTTTGGCCTCGCTGCCCGCCTGCGCGATCAGGGTTTCAAGTTCCTCGGGTCCGGTGCACACTTTCATGCCGCGCCCGCCGCCGCCCGACGCCGCCTTGATGATGACCGGATAGCCCGCGCGCTGCGCTATCTCGCGCGCCTCTCCGATTTCGGATACCGCCCCGTCACTGCCCGGAACCAGCGGCAGGCCAAGCGCGCCTGCAGTCCGTTTGGCCTCGATCTTGTCGCCCATGGTGCGGATATGTTCGGGCTTGGGGCCGACGAACTTGATGCCATGCGCCTCGATGATTTCGGCGAACTGCGCGTTTTCGGACAAAAAGCCGTAGCCCGGGTGGATCGCATCCGCGCCGCAGATTTCGGCGGCGGAGATGATCGCAGGGATATTGAGATAACTGTCCCTCGCGGCGGGCGGCCCGATGCAGATCGCTTCATCGGCCAGGCGGACATGCATCGCATCGGCATCGGCGGTGGAGTGCACCGCGACTGTCCTGATGCCCATTTCATGGCACGCGCGGTGGATGCGCAGCGCGATTTCGCCGCGATTGGCGATCAGCAGTTTCTCTATGGTCATGGGTGGGTCAGCGCTCAGGCGATCACGAACAGCGGCTGGTCATATTCGACCGGCTGGCCGTTTTCGACCAGCATTTCAGTCAGCGTTCCGCCGCGCGGCGCAGTGATTGCGTTCATCACCTTCATCGCCTCGATGATGACGATGGTATCGCCTTCCTTGACCGCTTCACCAATGCTCTTGAATGGAGCCGCGCCTGGCTCGGCGGATAGATAAGTGGTGCCGACCATCGGTGATTTGACGGCATTGGCGTCAAGCACCGGAGCCGCCGGGGGAGCGGCGGGTGCGGCCCTGGCAGGGGCGTGCCCGGCGGCAGCGGGTGCGGGCATTGCTGCGTAAGCGACTGGCGCAGCGGCAGTAATCTGGCGGGCGACGCGGATTTTGCGGTCCCCATCCTCGACCTCGATTTCGGTGAGGTCGGTATCGGCGATCAGTTGCGCCAGTTCGCGGACCAGCGCGGCATCGATCTGCATGGTCGATCGGCTGGGGCCGCGCACTGCGGAGGGATCGGCACTATCGGGTGACTGGTCTCGTGGCATCGAGTGTTCCTGAAATATTGTCGGGCGCGCGGCGCGCCGCTGTGGCCTCCGCTATAGTCAAAGAGCGGCGGCGGCGTCCAGCGCGAGCGTGTAGGAGGCGGCACCATGGCCGGCAAAACCGCTATGCGCCGCCATGCCGACATAGCTGATATGGCGGAATTTCTCGCGGGTGTGCGGATCGGACAAATGCACTTCGATGACCGGCACGCTGATCGATTTGACCGCATCATGCAGCGCAATCGACGTGTGCGTGTAGCCGCCCGCATTGAGCAGCACCGCTTTGGCTCCGACACTGTGCGCCTCGTGCAGCCAGTCGATCAGATGCCCTTCATGATTGGATTGCCGCATGTCGATGGCGACGCCCAGCGTGGCCGCCTGTCCGGTCAGCATCGCGCCAATATCATCGAGCGTCTGCGACCCGTAAATCTCGGGCTCACGGGTGCCGAGCAGGTTGAGATTGGGGCCGTTGAGGACGAAAATAATGGGCAGCGCTGTCATATGGATTGGCCCCGATTTGTCGGCTAGAGCGTGCAGCCATGAACGAAATCTGCATCACCCTCAACGGCGAACCGCGCAGTGTCGCCATGCAGAGCATCGCCGCGCTGGTCGCGAGCATTGGGCTTGATCCTGCCAAGGTCGCGGTGGAGCGCAATCGGGTGATCGTGTCGCGCTCGACGCTGGCGGAGGTTATGCTGGCCGAAAGCGATGAGCTGGAGATCGTGCATTTTGTCGGCGGGGGGTGAACAAAAACCCCTTCTCCCCTTGTGGGAGAAGGTTACGTAGGCTTGTGAGCGTAGCGAAGTAGCCGCAGTTGGATGAGGGGTTGCGAGCTTCCGGCTCGCGCGGCCCTGCGGGCCGCAACCCCTCACCCAGCTCCGCCTAAGTTCGCCTTTGGCTCACTAAGGCTGCACAACCCTCTCCCACAAGGGGAGAGGAGCTGAGAGGAATCCGATGACGTTGCAACTCTCCTCCGACACATGGACCGTTGCCGGTCGCACCTTCACATCGCGGCTGATCGTCGGCACCGGTAAATACAAGGACTTCGCCCAGAACGCGGCGGCGGTCGCGGCTTCTGGGGCGGAAATCGTCACCGTCGCGGTGCGGCGGGTCAATGTGTCGGACCCAGGCCAGCCGATGCTGACCGACTTTATCGATCCCAAAATCATCACCTATCTGCCCAACACCGCCGGCTGTTTTGACGCCGACAGCGCGATCCGCACGTTGCGATTGGCGCGGGAGGCGGGGGGCTGGGACCTCGTCAAGCTCGAGGTGCTGGGTGAGGCCAAGACGCTCTATCCCAACATGCGCGAAACGCTGACCGCGACCGAGGTGCTGGCGAAAGAAGGCTTCCTGCCGATGGTCTATTGCGTCGATGACCCGATCGCGGCGAAACAGCTCGAGGATGCGGGCGCGGTTGCGATCATGCCCTTGGGCGCGCCGATTGGCTCCGGCCTCGGCATCCAGAACCGCGTCACCATCCGGCTTATCGTGGAGGGAGCGAGCGTCCCCGTGCTGGTCGATGCAGGCGTCGGCACCGCCAGCGACGCGGCGGTGGCGATGGAGCTGGGCTGCGACGGGGTATTGATGAACACCGCGATTGCCGAAGCCAAAGACCCCATCCTGATGGCCGCCGCGATGAAGGCTGCGGTCGAGGCGGGGCGGATGGCGTATCGCAGCGGGCGGATGGGGACGCGCAAATATGCCGATCCGAGCAGTCCGTTGGCCGGGTTGATCTAGACCTTCTCCCCTCCAGGGAGAAGGATATGAAGGCTTATGAGCGCAGCGAATTAGCCGCAGTTGGATGAGGGGGTGGCCACATCTCCGTGACTATGCGTCGAGTGCCAAAACCCCTCACCCAGCTCCGACTAGGCAACAAGTTGCCAAGTCTTCGCAATCCTCTCCCTCAAGGGAAGAGGGAATATTACTCCGCCGCCAGCTTATCCGCTGTCCGCAAATCGAAATCGCTCGCGTCATGCCGCTCGTGCAGCTGGCTCGCCGGATCACCCATCACGCGGTTGACCATGCGGCCGCGCTTGACCGCAGGCCGCGCGCCGATCTGGCCGGTCCAGCGCAGGACGTTGGTATAATCTTGGACGGAGAGGAATTCGCCCGCTTCATAAACCAGCCCCTTCACCAGCGCGCCATACCAGGGCCAGATCGCCATATCGGCGATGCTGTAGTCCGCGCCCGCTATATACTCGTGATCCGCAAGCTGGCGGTCGAGCACCGACAATTGCCGTTTCACCTCCATCGCATAACGGTCGATCGGATATTCCAGCTTCATCGGCGCATAGGCATAGAAATGGCCAAAGCCGCCGCCGAGGATCGGGGTTGCGCCCATCTGCCACATAAGCCAGCTCATCACTTCGGCGCGGGCGGGGCCGGAGGCGGGGAGGAAGGCGCCGAATTTCTCGGCCAGATAGACGAGGATCGCGCCGCTCTCGAACACGCGCACCGGCTCAGCGCCGCTATGATCGACCAGCGCCGGAATCTTGCTGTTGGGATTAGCGGCGACGAAGCCGCTGGAAAACTGGTCGCCCTCCATGATCTTGATCAGCCACGCATCATATTCCGCGCCAGCATGCCCCGCCGCGAGCAGCTCCTCGAGCATCACCGTCACCTTCACCCCATTGGGCGTGGCCAGCGAATAGAGCTGGAGCGGGTGCTTGCCTACCGGCAGATCCTTGTCATGCGTCGGCCCGGCGATGGGGCGGTTGATGCTGGCGAAGCGATGCGTCGCATCCTGATTCCATGTCCAGACAGCGGGCGGGGTGTAGGCAGGCGTGTCGGTCATCAGGGGGCTCCAAGATCAAAGGGG
>JANNMK010000320.1:0-1831 GCA_031397785.1 Sphingomonas sp.
ATATTTGCCGGCGCGTTCGGTCCTGTCGCTGTTCGGCATCGAACGTCTGGCGCCCGGCGCGATCGACTTTCGCCACGGCCCCGGCCCACGCAGCCTCGACCTCGGCCGGTTCGGCAAGGTCGGCGTGCAGGTCTGCTACGAGATTATCTTTTCCGGCCAGGTCGTCGACCGCGCCGACCGGCCCGCGTTCATCTTCAACCCGTCGAACGATGCCTGGTTCGGCGGCTGGGGCCCGCCGCAGCATCTGGCGCAGGCACGGCTGCGCGCGATCGAGGAGGGGCTGCCGGTGGTACGTGCAACGCCGACCGGGATCAGCGCGGTGATCGATGCCGACGGGCGGATCGTCGAACGCATCGGCATGGGGGTGGCCGGGCGCATCGATGGCGTCGTGCCGCCAGCGCATGCGCCGACGCTGTTTGCGCACTATGGCAACATCTTGCCGCTGGGTTTCGCACTTCTGCTTGCGCTGGCAGCGATTGCCTTGGCGCGGCGCCGCCGCTAAAGGCGCGCACATAAAGATTGCTTTATATCAGCAGTCCGCCCTGCCCCTTTCGCAAAGGTCCCCCATGCGCGCCAGCTTCCTGTTCACGTCCGAATCGGTTTCGGAAGGCCATCCCGACAAGGTCAGCGACCAGATTTCCGATACCATCGTCGACCTGTTCCTCGCCAAGGATCCCGAAGCGCGGATCGCCTGCGAGACGCTGTGCACCACGCAATTGGTGGTGCTGGCGGGGGAAATCCGCGGCAAGGGCATCATGGACGCGGACGGCAATTGGGCACCGGGTATCGAGGCAGAGATTGAGGCCGCCGTGCGCCAGACGGTGCGCGATATCGGCTATGAACAGGATGGTTTCCACTGGCAGAGCTTTCGCTTTGAAAACAATTTGCACGGCCAGTCGGCGCATATCGCGCAGGGTGTCGATGCCAGCGGCAACAAGGATGAAGGCGCCGGCGATCAGGGGATCATGTTCGGCTATGCATCGGACGAGACCCCCGATCTGATGCCGGCGACGCTGGATTACAGCCACAAGATCCTCGAGCGGCTTGCCGCAGATCGCCATGCCGGAACCGCATTCCTGCTGCCCGATGCCAAGAGCCAGGTGACGCTGCGCTACGAAAATGAGGTGCCGGTCGAGGCGACGGCAATTGTGGTGTCGACGCAACATGCGGCAGGCTATTATCATCACAATGGCGAGGGTGACGAAGCGCTTTATGGCAAGCTGCGCGACCATGTGAAGGCGGCGATTGCGGCGGTGATGCCCGCGCATCTGCTGACCGACAACACAATCTATCACATCAACCCCACCGGCCGTTTCGAGATTTGCGGGCCGGATGGTGACGCGGGCCTGACCGGGCGCAAGATCATCGTCGACACCTATGGCGGGGCAAGTCCGCATGGCGGCGGCGCGTTTTCCGGCAAGGACCCGACCAAGGTCGACCGGTCGGCGGCCTATATCATCCGCTATCTGGCCAAGAACATCGTTGCGGCCGGCCTTGCGCGGCGCTGCACCATCCAGATCGCCTATGCCATCGGCGTTGCCGAGCCATTGAGCCTGTATGTCGATTTGCACGGCACCGGCACGGTCGAGGCGGGTGCGCTGGAGGCGGTGCTGCCGACGTTGGTGTCGCTGACTCCGCGCGGCATCCGCACCCATCTGAAGCTCAACAGGCCGATCTACCGCACCACCGCGGCTTATGGCCTTTTCGGGAGCACCGGCGTGGGAGATTTTTTGCCGTGGGTAATGACCGTTTTGGTCGTTGTGCTGATTGCTGCGCTGGCCTTAGCTGGGTGTGGAGGCGCGCGTGGAAGTTTCGGATCCGAAGATCCTCA
>JANNMK010000173.1:0-21279 GCA_031397785.1 Sphingomonas sp.
GGTGGTGAATGAGTACCTTGAGAAGTTTGCGGAGAAGTGGCCCCGACGAGCGGAACTGATGAAGCTCCGTATCTTCGCTGGCTGCACTATCCCCGAATGTGGCGAACTCCTGGGAATCTCTGCATCAACTGCTGAAGACGATTGGACCTACGGCAGAGCCTGGCTCGGTCGGGAGCCCTTGTCGCTGAACAAGGCCTCATGCATGCAAGGGCCGGACCCAGCGAACGGCGCGTCGAGCACGTCTTCGAGGCTGCGCAGGATATAGTTGGCGTTGAGCACCGCATCCTCCGCTACCTGGCGCAGGCCGTCGGCACCGTGGCTGAGGATATAGGAGAGCGCGCGGGTGAACATGCCCATCTGGCCGTGGAATGCGGTCATGCGGCCGAAGCTGGCCAATGGCGCGCCGAAATGTTCACGCTCGAACGCCTCGGCATCCGCTTCCTCGATCAGGTGGATTACGCCATCGGCGGTTCGCGCGGTGTAGGGGAGCGGGGCATAGGGGCTGAGCGCTTCGCTGAGCACCACCGGCCCGGAGCCCGGACCGCCGCCGCCATGGGGCGTGCTAAACGTCTTGTGCAGGTTGATGTGCATCGCATCGACGCCGAGATCGCCGGGACGGACGCGGCCGACGATCGCGTTGAAATTGGCGCCGTCGCAATAGACATAGCCCCCGGCTGCGTGGACCGCATCCGATATGGCGCGCAGATCGGGCTCGAACAGGCCGCAGGTGTTGGGGTTGGTGATCATCACCGCCGCGACATCGCAGTCCGAACCGCCCGCCGCGAGCCGCGCGGTCAGCGCCGCAAGATCGACGCGGCCTTCAGCGGTGGCCGGGATATCCTCGACCGTGAAGCCGGCGAAGGCGGCGGTGGCGGGGTTGGTGCCATGCGCGCTTTCGGGAACGAGGACGACCCTGCGCTTTTCACCGCGCGCCTCGAGCGCAGCCTTGATGCACAGCATGCCGCACAATTCGCCGTGCGCGCCGGCCTTTGGGGTCATGGCGACGCCGTGCATACCGGTGAGCGTGATCAGCCAGTGCGCGAGCTGGTTGATGACCTCGAGCGCGCCCTGCACCGTTTCCTTGGGCTGCATCGGATGCACATCGGCAAAGCCCGGGAGCCGCGCCATTTTCTCATTGAGCCGCGGGTTGTGCTTCATGGTGCACGAGCCGAGCGGGAAAAAGCCCAAGTCGATGCCGTAATTCTGGCGACTCAACCGGGTGTAATGGCGGACCGTTTCAGGTTCCGAAAGGCCGGGCAGGCCGATGGGCGCGGCGCGCAGCAGCGCGGCGGGAAGAGTGGCGTCATTCGTCGACTGGTCCTCTCTCCTGGTGGCGGGAGGGCGATTTTCGTCGAGATCGACGCCGGTGCGGGTGGTGCTGCCGATTTCAAAGATCAGCGGTTCTTCGAGCATCAGCGCGCGGTTGCCGGTGAAGGTTGTCGTGCTGGCGACCTGCACCACGCCTGCGATGCTCGGCTTCCAGCCGGACTGATTGATGACGTTCATGCCAGTATCTCCGTTAGAGCGGCGGCAAAGGCCGATATATCCTGTTCGGTGACGGTTTCGGTGGTCGCGACGATCAGCCGGTTGGCCAGATCGGGCCGGTCGGGGAACAAACGTCCACATGACACGCCGCCAAGCACGCTTTTTGCCGCCAGCGCATGGACGACATCGCGTGCGTCGCGCGGCAATTCGATGGCGAATTCGTTGAAATAGGCGCCAGTGATCATTGTGACACCCGGAACCGCAGCCAGCGCGGCTGCTGTCTGGCGGGCACGATCATGGTTGATTGCTGCGAGCTGGCGCAGTCCCGCTTCGCCCAGCAGGGTCATGTGGATGCTGAACGCCAGCGCGCACAACCCGGAATTGGTGCAGATGTTCGATGTCGCCTTTTCCCGGCGGATATGCTGTTCGCGGGTCGACAGGGTCAGCACGAAACCGCGCTGGCCATTGGCATCGACGGTCTGGCCGCACAGGCGGCCGGGCAGCTGCCGGACATATTTTTCCTTGGCAGCGAACAGCCCGACATAAGGCCCGCCGAACTGCAGGCCGACACCGATCGACTGGCCTTCGCCAACGACGATGTCGGCGCCCATTGCGCCGGGGCTTTCGATCAGACCGAGCGCCACAGGTTCGGTAACCACCGCGATCAGCAGCGCGCCGGCGGCATGGGCCGCTTCGGCGATTGGGCGCAGATCGAAGACATTGCCGAACACATCGGGATATTGAACGACGACGCAGCTGGTTTCATCATCGATCAGCGCGGTGACGTCGGCCGCGCACGGCGCAGTCCCCGACAGCAGCATATCGCCGGTAAAGCGCGCCATCGACGAAGCGACACCGACATAATGCGGGTGCAGCCCATCGGCGAGGATCGCCTTTGTCCGGCGGGTGATGCGGCGCGCCATGCCGATCGCTTCCCAGCAGGCCGTCGAGCCATCGTACATTGAGGCATTGGCGATATCGCAGCCGAACAGCCGCGCGACCTGCGTCTGGAATTCGAACAGCATCTGCAGCGTGCCCTGCGCGATTTCCGGCTGATAAGGCGTATAGGCGGTCAGGAACTCGCCGCGCTGGATGAGGTGATCGACACTGGCGGGGATATGGTGGCGATAGGCCCCGGCCCCCAGAAAGAAGGGCACGTCGCCCGCCGCCACATTGCGCGCCGCCAGCGATTTCATATGGCGTTCGACCGCCATCTCGCTGGCGTGAAACGGCAGATCGGCAATCGGGCCATCGAGCCGTGCCTCCGGCGGCACATCGATAAACAGATCGTCGATGCTGGATGCGCCAATGGTGGCGAGCATATCACTACGGTCTTGAGTGGTCAGTGGCAGATAACGCATCGCTAATTACTCGGCAGGAGGGGGAGAGGCGAAAAGTGGAGCGAGATCGGCGAGCGAGCCCGCATAGGTGGCAGGGCCGCTATGCGATGTGCGCACCCACGGAGCGAGCCAGATGCGATAACCGGCATCCCGGACGCGGCGGCAAAAAGCATAGTCGTCGGACAGCATATAGTGCGTTTCCGGCTCGATCATCGGCTGGAACAGCGCATGGACCTGCTCGCCAAGGCCATAGCCCTGCCGCTCCTCTGCATCGGGACGATAGACGAGTTCGGGGTGGCGGGCGCAGAGATGTTCGACGACGTCGCGGCGGATGAGCATCAGCCCGGTGCCGAGCCGCGACAGTTCGACCAGCTCGTTGAGCGCAAAGCTTTGCACCGGGCTGGCGAAACTGAAGGCGAAATCCCCCGAATAGCGCGCAAGATCGGCCGGATCATCCCTGCCCAGCCCCATTTCGGCGGCCTTGGCAACATTGGCCCAGCCGATGGCGCGGCGAGGAACCGGACCGCCGAGCAGCGCCACGTCTGGCCGGGCGATCATCGCATCGAGCAGCGAATAGACATCGTCGGCGGAAAAATCGATATCGGCATCGATGAACAGCATGTGCGTGAAATCGCTGCGCAGAAAGATATGCGCGAGCATGTTGCGCGCCCGGTTGATCGAGGGTTGATGCAGAATGAAGGCAAAATCGATGGTGACGCCGCGCGCCTGTGCCGCGAGCGCCAGCGCCAGCGCCGAGCGCACATAGGTGCCCTGTGCCGCGTCATAGATTGGCGTGGCGATCATCAGCCGGCACGCCGCCAAAGCGGGACCCGGGGCCGGATCGACGGCAGGATCGGCGGCGACCATGTTCAGAGCGTGTCGACGAACGCCGCATAAGCTGCAGAGTCCATCAGACCGTCGAGTTCGCCCGCATCGGCCAGCGTCATCCTGAAGAACCAGCCGTCTGTTTCCGACGCCGTGTTGACCAGCGCGGGTTCGGCATCGAGCGCGGCATTGCCTTCGGTCACGGTGCCTGAAACCGGCGCGTAGACGTCCGACGCGGCCTTGACCGATTCGACCACGGCAGCATCGGCGCCCTTGGCTACGACCTGGCCGGGAGCGGGCACTTCGACGAACACGACATCGCCAAGCTGGCTTTGCGCATATTCGGTGATGCCGACGGTGGCTGTCGTGCCGTCGACATCGATCCATTCATGATCGCTGGTGAAATAGCGTGGCATGGTCAGGCTCCCTTGCGAACATAATGATGGGGGACGAAAGGCATCGCCGTAACGGTGAGCCCGATACGCTTGCCGCGCACTTGTGCTTCGAGCGGTGTGCCGGTGGCAGTGTGGGCGCTAGTGACATATCCCATGGCCACAGGCGCGCCGACGCTGGGCGCGAACCCGCCCGAGGTGATGACACCAACCTGCGTCGATCCTGAGAAAACCTCGGCGCCTTCGCGGACCGGCTGGCGGCCATTGACGATAAAACCCACGCGTTTGCGCGCAGGGCCGCAGCCAAGCTGGGCCAAAATATGGGCGGCACCGGGAAACCCGCCATCGGCCCGGCGACGTTTCGAGACGGCGAACGCCAGATCGGCTTCGACAGGATCGATGTCCGGATCAAGATCATGGCCGTACAGCGGCAGCCCCGCCTCAAGCCGCAACGAATCGCGTGCTCCAAGCCCGCAAGGGCGGACTTCCGGCTGGGCACATAACGCTGTTGCCAGCGCTTCGGCATGATCGGCAGCGACCGAAATTTCAAACCCGTCCTCGCCGGTGTAGCCAGACCGGCTGATACCGAGCGGGACGGTGCCCCACAGAAATGGCCCGGCCTGCATGAACAGGAGGTCGGTCACCTGCGGCCAATCGGGCTGGAGCGGGGCGATACCGATCCGCGCGAGCGCGACCGCCGCCTTCGGACCCTGCAGCGCAAGCAGCGCTGCGTCCTCCATATAGTTGAGCGTGATGTGATCGGGCAGTTCGTCGCGCAGATAGGCAATATCGTCCTGCTTCACCGCGCCGTTGACGACGATGTAAAGATGCTGGCCGGTGTTGGTGACCATCAGGTCGTCGAGGATGCCGCCATCCGCGGCGAGCAACAGGGAATAGCGCATGCGGCCGGGTTTCAGCGTCGCGATATCGCCGGGAACCAGCGTTTCGAACGCGGCGGCGACATCATCACCGATCAGCTGCAGCTGGCCCATATGGCTGACATCGAACAGGCCCGCATGGTCACGCGTCCACAGATGTTCGGCCATGATCCCTTCATACTGGAGCGGCATGGTATAGCCCGCAAACGGCACCATGCGGGCGCCATTGGCGCGGTGCCATGCATCAAGCGGAAGTGGCTGCGGTTCGATCTCGACGAACTCGTCTGCCTGATCGATAATCGACTGGTCGCTCATGCACAGGCTCCGGCAAGGGTCATGACAGCCACAAGCGTCGCAACATGCGGCGCCGATGCACTGCCCCCTCTGTCACGGAAACCTGAGAGCTTTGACGCCGGGAGTCGAAGCCCTGCGCTTACCCCTTCGGTGGTATCGACAACGCGCCGATACGCTTTCCAGAGTGTCTGTCCGACGATGCGGTCCCTGAGACCTGAGAGATTCCGGGGCGGTTGCTCCTTCGGTGGCCGGGCGGCCAAGTCAGGCTCCGGCGCTCTCCCGCATCATCGCCCCGCGTTGCCGCGTGGAGACGGTGTAAGCTTTGGCCAAGCGCCAGGCGGGAGTCAATCGGCGAGGCGCTGCATATCCCGATTATGATGGACGAACCGGCCGGGATCGGACCCGGCGGCCAGCGCGGCGATGGCGGCGGCGACCGTTGCTGCGTCGATGGCGCGATATCGATCCAGTGCGCGCGGTGTGAGCAGGTTGGTGAGCGGGGAGAGCGCCATGGCGATGCGTTCTGCCGGACGGGCTGGCCCGCTGCGCTCGCCAATCAGCAAGCCGGGCCGCATGATGTCGACCCGTGCAAAGCCCATGGCATTGATGGCGTCTTCGGCCGCGCCCTTGGTACGCAGATAAAATGTGCTGCTGCTGGCGCTGGCACCGACCGACGAGACGATGATGGCGTGGGTAGCCCCTACGTTGCGCGCCGATTGCGCAAGGGCAAGCACCAGCGTGCTGTCGACCGCCAGGAAGGCGGCGTGCGATCCGGCCTGCGCGATGGTCGTGCCGAGCGTCGAGATGAAGATACGGGGTTCGAGATCGGCGATGGCGGCAGGCCAGGTAGCAGGATCGGCAACATGCTGGGTCACGCCGCGCCGCTGCGCGACAGGGCGGCGCAGAAGCGCATGGACGCTGTCATCGGCGCTGCCACCGAGACGATCGAGCAGCTGCCCGCCGACCAGCCCTGATCCCCCCGCGACGATAATCTCAGACATGACTGAGGCATTCGGGAACCGCCGCACGACCGTAAAGTTCGGCGTATCGATCGATAGCGAAACGGTCGGTCATGCCGGCGATATAATCGGCGATATGGCGAGCGCGGGCAACAGGCTCATCGGGCAGTCGCGCAGCCCAATCGCCGCCCATTGCCGATGCCCTGTCCTGAAACGCCTCGAACAACCCGGTGACGACCGCATTTGCCGCTGCTGCTGCAGCGAGCTGGCTGTCGTGGTGATAAAGGGTGGCGTACATGAAGCGTTTGAGGGCGCGTTCATCGGCGGCAAGGCCCGGGGAAAAGGTCGCAACCATACGGCCGGCGGCGCGGACATCGTCCAGCGTTGCGTAGGCGGCAGCGGCGCAGCGGGTCGTGTCGATGACGTCGTTGACCATCAGGCCGATCTGGGTGCGGACCAATTCTCTTACTTTGCCATCTTCGTGCGCGTCGCCGTACATGCGATCGACAGCGGCGAGGTTGGCGGCGACCCATGGCTGGTCGCGCAGCGTGTCGATGGTCAGGATTCCTGCGCGAATTCCATCGTCTATGTCGTGATTATCATAAGCGATGTCATCTGCGATGGCGGCCACCTGAGCCTCGAGCGAGGGATGCGACGCAAGATCGAGTGCGAAAGCGGCATCGCATTGGACCATCGCCCAGGTCGGATCGGCCACCGGGCCATTATGTTTGGCGAGCCCTTCCAATGTTTCCCAGGCGAGATTGAGGCCATCGAACCGTGGATAGGGGCAATCGAGCAGCATCAACGTGCGCAGCGTATGGGCATTGTGATCGAAGCCGCCGAAAGGCGCGAGGCAGGATGTCAAAGCATCTTCGCCCGCGTGGCCGAAGGGCGGGTGGCCGATGTCATGCGCCAGGCACAGCGCCTCGGTCAGATCTTCATTGAGGCCGAGTGCGCGGGCAATTGTGCGGCCGATTTGCGCGACTTCCAGGCTGTGCGTGAGGCGGACCCGATAATGATCGCCGTCGGGCGCAATGAACACCTGCGTCTTGTGCCTGAGGCGGCGAAACGCGATCGAGTGGACGATGCGGTCCCGGTCGCGCTGGAACGCATCGCGCGGGCCCCGGGCGGGCGCGGCGGATTCTGCATGCTGGCGACCGCGGCTGCGCGAAGGATCGCAGGCGAGATGAGCGAGCGGCCCCGGCTGGTTCATCGACCGCCGACCGGCGACACATCCTCGCCCGCATCGCTCGACCAGATAAAGGCATCACCGCCGCCACGTTTGTAGGCGGTTTCCCATGATCGCGCCGCAGCCATGGTGCGGAACGGGCCGACGACAAGGCGACGGGTGCGATTCCATGTCGCCGACGAACAGCTTTGGCCGGCCCATGCCGCGCCATGTTCACGCGCGAGACGACGACAATCGAATGCGAGAGCGGCAACGTTCGCGCCAGTGGCAACCTGCACCCAGATACGCGCCGGGTTGCGGCGAATCCGCTCGGCCTCGGCACGGGCCTGTGCCTCGGCCTCTGCGCGGCGGCGAGCTTCGGCGTCGGCCGCGCTGCGTTCGCGTGCGTCGGCGACAGCACGGCTTCGTGCTTCGGCGGCGGCGGCGCGCTGGGCGGCGCGACGTTCGGTGGCGATAGCCTCCAGATCGGCGAGCGACAGTGCATCGGCAGATGCCGCGCGTTCGGTGGCGGGAATTTCGATGGAGGCGACGAGCTCTGCCATCGACCAGTTGGCGATAACCGTCGTCGGCGTCGGCACCATAGGGGCAGCAGCGGTCGTGGCAGGCCGTGACGCGAGCGCAACGGAGGCGCCTTGCGACGGTTCGAGCGTTGCGTCTGCGGGGATCGGCTGAACCGTCGGGTTCGAGACAAATTGCGGCTGGCTGTCGGGCGGCCCCGACACCGGGGATGGCGGCACTGTGGCGGACGATGTGGTGGGCAGGGTGCGAGCGGGCGTGGCGACCGGCGGCAAGGCGGTGCTTTGCGCGGCGGCTGGCATGGAAGCAGGCCCGGCGATGTCCGCCGCCGCCGACCGAACGGGCATCGGCGAGGGCTGGACGACTTGCGAGGCCGGTGCCGGGGTTCGGACAAGCGGCGGCGAAGGAAGCGGCCTTGCGGTCGCCGAAACAGGCAAGTCAGCCGGCGGCGGCGTGCGGGCGACGGTGTTGGTCGGTGTCGCAGCCGCAATGGTTGTTGTCTGTGTCGCAGCTGCGACGGTTGTTGTCTGCGTCGCAGCCGCGACGGTTGTTGTCGACCGGGCGGGTGTCGCATCGTTGACGCGGCGGCCGGTGCGGCGCGCGCCGGTGTCGTTGCGCGCCTGACGGGTGCGGCCGCGCGCCCCGCTGGCGAATGCGGGCGGCGTTGCCGCAGTGGCGCTGGCGAGGCGGGTCGATTCCGAGCGGGACGGCTGGCTGCGCACCACGTCATAGCTCGGAAAGCGCCCGAAGTGCGAGGCTGCGGCAAGCTGCGCCGAGGTCAGCCGATCCATCAGCGGAAAATAGGGGTCGATCGCCTCTGCCAGTTGCGCTGGCATCGTCGTGCGCGCGATCTGCCGGGCTTCATCCGCCCGGCCGTTCATCGCCACGATCATCGCGCGCGAACGCCACGCCGCGCGGTCCTGAGCGCGAAGCAGGGGGCCGAGCATTTGTACAGCCTGGTCACTGCCCCCAGATATGCCGAGCGATATTGCCCAGCGGCGGGTAAGTTCGGCAGACGGATGCGACGCCTGGGCGACCGCATAATCGGCCTGCGCACGCGCCTGGTTGCCGAGCAAATCGAAAGCGAGCCCGCGATCCCCGAGATAGGTGCGATCGAGCCCGCCAACCGACACTGCGCTATCGAAATAGCGCATCGCCGCCGCCGGGTCTTCAAGCTGGACCATGGTTGCGCCGAGCGCCGCCTTGATCACCGGATCGCGCGGCGCCAGCGCCTCCGCCCGGGCGAGGAAACCGGCGGCGGCACGGGCATCCCCCAGAGCAAGCGCTGCCCGGCCCGCCTGGCTAAGCGCGAACCAGTTGCTGCCGTCCTCGGCGATCAGGCCCAGTGCTTCGGTCAGTTGCCGCTGGGCATCGTTGCGGGCGGCCAGTTCCGCATCGAGCGACACCGTGCTGCCGGGCTGGGCGGTTTGCGCGGTGACGGGACCAGCGAGCAGAAGCGCCAGTGCCGAAGCCCCCGACGCCATGACGAGGTGGCGCAGGCGGAGCGCGGACAATGTGCGGTTGCTGATGGTCATCGCTGATTTCATGCCCTGCCCTACCACGGGCATGACAGACGGTCAGCCCCGTCCGGCGCAGCCATGGTGCATCGTATCGCACGCAGGCTGGCGCCGGACGAGGAGGCCACCGGCCCGACTATTGATTAGTCTGGCGACCGAGAAAACGCGGAATGGACGGGAATGCGCTGTCGTCGCCATCATCGCCATCGCCCGCATCGTCATCCCGATCCTTTGCGCCTTCCATGCGCGAGAGATGCTTCATCCGTTCGAACAATGTCGCCCCGGCGGGCGCGGACCGCACCACAGGTTCGGCATCGCCGACGCTTTCACCCATCGGCGGCATTGCTTTGCCCCGGCTGACCAGCGGCGACGTGTCGTCATAGGTTGCAACCGGTGCAGCCGCGATCGACGGTTCGGGTGCTTCGAGTATCAGTTCATCGTCGCCAGCAGAATTGCCGGTATGATCGCCGACCGGCGCGTCGACTGGCGGCCCCGAGACCTGATCGTCGGCGGCAGCGCTCTCGGCTCCGCCAAGATCGAGCGGTTCGTCCAGATCGTCGCCATTTTCATCGAGACTGGCAAATCCGGGCGTAGGCACAGCCGGATTGGGTACAGTGAGGGTATCGGCTGCGGTGATCGGCGCAGGAGCGGCGACCGGAGGCGAAGTGCCGAACGACGAGGTGGAGCCGCCGAGCGATGCCACACCAAAGCCGCCCGGCGCGAGCGACGGCGAGGCGCTGGCGGCGCGCGAGGCAAACAGGCCGGGCCGCTGCACCGGTTGCGACTGCGATGCGGGTTCGAGGCCGGTGGCGACCACGGAGACGCGGATTTTGCCGTTGAGCGCGGGGTTGAATGCCGAGCCCCAGATGATGTTGGCATCGGGATCGACCAGATCGCGGATGTGATCGCCGGCTTCCTGCAGTTCGAACAGGCCGAGGTCTTCGCCGCCGGAAATCGAGACGATGACGCCCTTTGCGCCGGCCATGCTGACCCCGTCGAGCAGCGGGTTGGCGATCGCCATCTGCGCGGCGAGCAGCGCGCGGCCTTCGCCTTCGGCCTCGCCGGTGCCCATCATCGCCTTGCCCGCGTCGCGCATCACCGAGCGGACATCGGCGAAATCGAGATTGACGAGGCCTGGCATGACCATGAGGTCGGTGATGCCACGCACCCCCTGTTGCAACACTTCGTCGGCCATGCGGAACGCCTCGATAAAGGTCGTCTTGGCTTCGGCGATCATGAACAGATTCTGGTTGGGAATGACGATCAGCGTATCGACATGCTGCTGCAGTTCCTCAATCCCCGCTTCGGCCGAGCGCATCCGCCGCGACCCTTCGAAACTGAACGGTTTGGTGACGACGCCGACGGTCAATATCCCCTTGTCCCGCGCGGCCTTTGCAATCACCGGCGCAGCGCCGGTGCCGGTGCCGCCACCCATGCCGGCCGCGAGGAACACCATGTGCATGCCATCGAGCGCTTGTTCGAGATCGACGATGGATTCTTCGGCAGCGGCGCGACCGACTTCGGGTCGCGAGCCCGCGCCTAGCCCCTGGGTGATCTGCGAGCCGAGCTGGATGCGGCGTTCCGCCTTGCTGGCGTTCAAAGCCTGGGCGTCGGTGTTGGCGACGAGGAATTCGACCCCGGCCACTTCGGCAGCGATCATGTTGGCAATAGCATTGCCGCCAGCGCCGCCGACGCCGATCACGGCAATTTTCGGTTTCAGACCATCGAGGTGCGGCAATCCGATGTTGATGCTCATGCGATTAACTCCCCTGGCCGGTGATGGGGCCATCCATATACTGTGGCGATAAACCGGAACGTGCCACCCTTGATTGAATCCTTGCACATTTCACGCGCCGATAGAATCCCAATATTAACGATGTTGCGTTTTTCTTTCATTTTGCCCGTCGCCACATGGCAGCCATGCGCTGCCACCATGGTCCATTGGGGTCCATTGCGGTTCCACCGCCGCCCTTTGGCCGCAAATCCGCCGGTGGGCCGGCAGCATAGAGGACGAGACCGACAGCGGTGGAAAATCCGACGCCCTGATGCGCCTGAGGCATGCCGAGCACGCCGCGCGGTTGCGCCGTGCGGGCGGTCCCGCCGAGCACACCCTGGACATAATCGGCAAGCCCCTTGAGATCGGCCGAGCCGCCAGTCAGCACCACCTGACGACTGGACGGACCGCCATCGCCCATATCCTTGAGCAGACGACCGATCTGCGGCACGAAATGATCGAGCCGGGCGCGGATGACCGCGTTGAGCTGGGCCCGGGTGATCTTTGGCCGTTCTGTGCCGTCCTCCTCGGGCGGGCCGACGTCGAGCTGGTCCTGATGGTCACGGGGAGAGGAAATGGCCGAACCGTAAAAGCATTTCAGTCGTTCGGCATGGCTACGCCGCGTGCCGAATTGCGAGGCGATATCGTCGGTGATGTCGTTGCCGCCCGCCGTCAACGTTGCGACGCCGACCAGCATGCCGCCGGCAAACAGCCCGATATTGGTGAGCGATGCGCCGATATCGACCAGCGCGGTGCCCAGATCGCGCTGCTCCTCTGTCAGACTGGACAGGCCCGCCGCCATCATCGTGGCAACGATTTCGCGGATATCCACATGCGCGGCGCGGACGGCAGTGACGAGGTTGCTGACCGGGCCACGATCCGCCTCGACCATATGCACCGCGACGCCGAAGCGGTCGGCGAACAATCCGCTGGGGTCGCGCACTCCGTCGGTGCCATCCAGGACATAGTAAGATGGCTGGGCGTGGAGAATGGCGCGATCGTCCCGCAACAGGTGGGCGCGGGCGCGTTCGTGCAGTTCGTCGATGTCGTCGGCCTCGATCTGACCGCGCGAAAACGGATCTTCATGGACGGTGATGCGGCTGGTGAGCGATGCACCGCCAAAGCCGACCCAGGCGTGCTGTACTTCGAGCCCGGCCATGCGCTCGGCCTGTTCGAGCGCTTCCCGCACCGAACGGTCGACTGCCGCGATATCGACAACGGTGCCGCGCTTAACGCCGAGGCTTTCGCGCACGCCGGTGCCAAGCGCGTGGAGCGCGCCGTCGGCGGTCTGCCCGGCGATCAGCACCGCGACTTTCGAGCTGCCGACATCGATGGCAGTCAGGAGGCGTTCGACGCGCGGTGGAGCCATTGCCGGTTCAGACCCCGCCGGAATCGGCCGGGATGGCGGCTGCGACAGGCTCGGGGACGATGGCGCGATCGCTGCCCGAAATCAGGCCGAGGTCGCCGAGATCGCCTTCACGGCTGGGGCGGAACACCAGCTTGTCGGGGAGCCGCATGTCGAAACGGGTCACGCCGCGCCCGAGCAGACGATTGACGCCGTCCATACGGGCGAATTCGGCCAGCGCGGCGCGGGCGCGCACCGGATCCTGCGGTAAAGCGAGCTTTTCCCCGCTACGGAAGGTCAGATCCCAGCGGCGATCACCGATCCATGCCGCACCGGCAATCTGCGGTTTAAGCGCCGGTGCCGCTTCGAGCAACCGGGCCAGTCGCGGCATCTGTGCCTGCGGATTGGCAGCGACAAGTACGGGCAGGCCGGGCATCGACGCCGGATCAACACCCGGCAGGCGCACACCGCGATCGTCGATCAACGTGTAGCGGCCATTTTCCTGAAGCACCGCTACCGGCGAGCGCTCGACGAGGTCGATGACCAACGTGCTTGGCAGACGGCGGCTGACGCGGGCATCGGCCACCCAGCCATAGGTCAACAATTCCGAACGGACGTCAGAAAGGTCGAAGGCTGCCATGGAGCGATCCATCTGATCGAGCGCGCGATCATAGATTTGCAACTGATCGCTGCGGCTGGCGCCGTTGACCTCGATACTCTTAACCGCAAAGCCGGCACGGCCAATGGCGGCGACGGTTTCGTCGCGGGCATAGGCGGTGACGCCGGTGACTGAGGCGGCAACCCAGGCCCCGGCGACAATCAGCAGCGCAAACACCGTGACTGCGACGCGGCGGATGGTGGCGGGCGACAGCGGCTGCGCTGCAAGAAAGCGCCGGGTGAGCGTGGGACTGCGCTGCGGACGGCGAGCAGGGGGTTTTGCCGCCTTGCCGCGGCGCACAGTCTGGCTGGAGGCGGGTTTGCGGGTGCGGCTCATGGGGCTTCCTCGGCTCTTGGCGAGTCTTCGACTTTAAGCGCGTCTTCGACGATGCGTTCGACCAGTTCGGCATAGGATATGCCGCGCACCTTTGCCTGTTCGGGCACCAGACTGAGCGGGGTCATGCCGGGCTGGGTATTGATTTCGAGCAGAAACAGGCCGGCTTCGCCCGCCTCGTCGTCCCAGCGGAAGTCGGAGCGCGACGCGCCCTTGCAGCCGAGCAGACAGTGTGCGTCGAGCGCGATCTGCTTCATGCGGGCGGCGATGGGTTCCGGCACATCGGCGGGGCAGACATGAACGGTCATGCCATCGGTATATTTGGCTTCATAATCGTAAAATCCGCCGGATCTGACGCGCAATTCGGTGACGCCGAGCGCTTCGCCGCCGAGCACCGCAACCGTCAATTCGCGGCCCTTGATGAAGGGCTCGGCGAGCAATTCGGCGAAATCCTGCCATGGTCCGCGCGCATCGCGGGCGATCGGATTGCCGTAATTGCTGTCGTCGCGGACGATTGCGACGCCAACCGACGAGCCTTCGTTGACCGGTTTCAGCACATAGGGGCGCGGCAGCGGATCGACGCTGTGCAGGCTTTCGGAGGCGACGATGGTGCCGACGGGCATCGGGATGCCGTGGGGGACGAGCCGCTGTTTGGTCAATTGCTTGTCGATGGCAATCACGGAAGTGACGAGGCCCGAATGAGTATAGGGGATGCCCATCAGATCGAGCATGCCCTGCACCGTGCCGTCTTCGCCGGGGACGCCGTGCAGCGCGTTGAACACGACATCGGGTGCGGCTTCGGCAAGGCGCAGCGCGACGTCGCGGGCCATGTCGATGCGGGTGACGCGGTGGCCGCGCGATTCCAGCGCATTGGCAATATCGCGCCCGCTCATCAGCGAGACTTCGCGTTCGGCGGACCAGCCGCCCATCAGGACGGCGACATGCCATGGGCCGCGGGTCATGACTGCGCCTCGCCCCGGCCCTCTTCCGTGAAGGGCAGAGGGAGGCCGACCCGTTGGATTTCCCATTGCAAGTCCACGCCGCTCCTGGCCTTTACCCGCCGCCGCACTTCCTCCCCCAGTGCCTCTATGTCGATGCTGGTAGCGGAGCCGGTGTTGATGAGGAAGTTGGCGTGTTTCTCGCTGACCTGCGCAGTCCCGAGCATGAGCCCGCGACAGCCGGCTTCGTCGACCAGCTGCCAGGCCTTGTGCCCGTCGGGGTTCTTGAAGGTCGAGCCGCCGGTTTTGCTACGCAGCGGTTGGCTGGCTTCGCGTACCTGCGCGATGCGGTCCATCTCGGCCTGGATGGCGGTGGGGTCGCCGGGGTTGCCTGTGAAGCGGGCGGCAACGACGATGGCCCCATCAGGCAGGCTGCTATGGCGATAGGTGTAGCCGAGGTCGGCGACTGGCAGCGTGACGAGCGTGCCATCGCGCAGGACGATATCCGCATCGACGAAAATGTCTTTGACCTCCGAACCATAGGCCCCGCCGTTCATCCGGCAAAAGCCGCCGACAGTGCCGGGGATCGAACGCAGGAATTCCAGACCGGCGATGCCATGGTCGCGCGCGGTCGAGGAGACGAGGATACCGGAAGCGCCGCCGCCGCAGGAGAGGGTTTGGTTGGCGACTAATTGCACCTTGGCGAACGCCTTGCCCAGTCGCACGACGACACCGGGTACTCCGCCGTCGCGGACGATGAGGTTCGAGCCGAGGCCAAGCGCCATGACGGGGGTGGCGGGGTCGAGGGTGCGCAGGAAGGCTCGCAGATCGTCGAGGTCGGCAGGTTCGAACAGCCTTTGCGCCGTGCCGCCGGATTTGAACCAGACCAACGGGGCGAGCGGGGCATTCGGGGTCAGTTTGCCTCTGACTCCGCTGGAGGAGAAAGTCAGTCCTTCGACAGGCTCAGGACGAACCGGTTTTGGGGAGGCTGTCATTGTGCCGCCTCCACAGCCGCGGCGAGCCCCGCTGCCATTTTGGTGATGTCGCCAGCGCCCATGCAGATGATACGGTCGCCCGCTGCAAGTTCGCCAGCGGCGATGCTGGCGGCGATGCTGTGTGCGAGGGCATCGGCACCGGCGATGGTTGCCGCCTGACGATGGCCACGATCGCGCAGGCCATCGACCAGCGTGTCCGACGAGATGCCTTCGATCGCGCATTCGCCCGCCGCATAGACCGGGAGCGCGAGCACTGCATCGGCATCGTTAAACGCCTGCTGGAAATCGTCCATATGCGCGGCCAGCCTGGTAAACCGGTGCGGCTGCACCACTGCGATGACCCGCCCTGCCCCCGCCCCTTCGCGCGCGGCGGACAGCACCGCGCGAATTTCGACGGGATGGTGAGCGTAATCGTCGATGACGGTGACGATGCCACCGGGGACCGTCCCGCCCGGAACCGCGATTTCGCCGACTTTGCTAAAGCGGCGCTTGACCCCGGCGAAACCGGCAAAGCCGCTCGCAATGGTCGCATCCGCGACGCCCATATGCAGCGCAACCGCGATGGCGGCGAGCGCATTCTGGACATTGTGGCGGCCCGACATGGGCAAATCGATACCATCTATCGTGCGGCTGTGCCCATCGCGATCCCGCACCACGACGTCGAAGCGGTTACGGTCGGCGCCGGGAACGACATTGGTGCCGCGCACATCGGCCTGCGCTGAAAACCCGTAGGTGACGATGCGACGGTCACGGATGCGCGGGATGATTGCCTGCACTTCGGGGTGATCGAGGCACAGCATTGCTGCACCGTAGAAAGGCACATTTTCGATGAATTCGACGAAGGCATCCTTGATTGCGTCGAAGTTGCCATAGTGATCGAGATGTTCAGGATCGATGTTGGTGACGACGGCAATCGTGCCGTCGAGACGCAGAAAGCTGCCGTCGCTTTCGTCCGCTTCGACCACCATCCAGTCAGACGCGCCGAGACGGGCGTTGGAGCCGTAATTGTTGATGATGCCGCCGTTGATGACGGTCGGGTCGATACCGCCGGCATCGAGAAGCGCAGCGACGAGGCTGGTCGTGGTGGTCTTGCCATGCGTGCCGGCGATGGCGACGGTGGATTTCAGTCGCATCAGTTCGGCCAGCATTTCGGCGCGGCGAACGATAGGGATGCGGCCGGCGAGCGCCGCCTCAACTTCGGGATTGCCGCGTTTGACCGCGGTCGACGTGACGACCACCGCCGCGCCTTCGACATTGGCTGCATCATGGCCGATGTGGACCGCGATGCCGCGTTTCTTCAGGCCATCGACGACATAGCTGTCGGCAATGTCGCTGCCCTGCACCCTATAGCCCAGATTATGCATCACTTCGGCAATGCCGGACATGCCGATGCCGCCGATGCCGATGAAATGGATCGTGCCGATATCGGTGCCGACGCCCTTCATGACGCTGTTACCCGACGACAAGACCGCGTTGCGCACGCCCCGCGCGTGCCCTCTGGCGCCGCCCACCCCTGTGACGTGGGCGGGATAAAGAGCGTTGCGACCATCATGCTGTGGCTGCGACCTTTGCAGGACGAGCGGAGCTGGCGGCGGTTTCGCCGACGCGGATGACATCCATCAGCCCCGCACCGCCGGTTTGTTCAACCAGATCGGCAAGGTCGCGGGTCGCGTTGGGGCGGCCGACTCCAAGCGCGCGGGTCGCGGCGTTTTCCAGCGCGCCGGGTTCGAGCGCGAGTTTCTGCATCTGTTTGGCAAGTTCGACGACCGTGAACGACGATTGCGGGATAGAGCGCGCGCCGCCGACACCGACCATTTCGCGGACATTGTGACTCTGGTGATCGTCGGTCGCCGATGGCAGCGGCACCAGGATCGCAGGTCGTCCGGCGGCGGTGAGCTCGGCGATGGTCGAGGCACCGGCGCGAGCGACGACGAGATGCGCCCAGTTCAGTTTGTCGGCCATATCCTCGATATAGGTCGCGCAATCGGCGGGAATGCCTTGCGCTGCATAAGCTGCGCGCACCCGGTCGATGTCTTCCGGGCGGCATTGCTGAGTGACCTGCAATCGCTGGCGAAAATTGAGCGGCAGCAAAGCCAGCGCATCGGGGACAATATCGGCAAAGACGCTGGCGCCCTGACTGCCGCCGGTGACCAGCAGGCGGAACACGCCATTGTCATCGAGCGGCGGGAACCCCTGCGTGCGAAGCGCCAGAACTGCCTCACGCACCGGATTGCCGATGAGATGGACCTTGGCCTGCGCCGAGGCAGGGATGCGCGCGACGTCTGCGTAGGAGGTCGCGATGGCATCGACGCGGCGAGCGAGCAGGCGATTGACCCGACCCAGTACGGCATTTTGTTCATGGACCAGTGTCGGAACGCCGAGCGACCGGGCGGCGAGCAGCGTCGGCAAGGCAGGGTAACCGCCAAAGCCGATGACCGCCGATGGTTCGAATGTCCGCAGCAATTCGCGCGCCATCGCACGGCCGCGGCGAATGGCGAGTGCCGCCTTTAGCCAGCCGACAGGGCCGCCCTGGACACGCCCGGCGGGGAGGACATGGACCTGCCCGGCATCGAACTGACCCGGGATTTTGGCGCCACGTTCATCGGTGACCAGCGCGACGCGATGGCCGCGCACGACCAGTTCCGCACCCAGGGCATAGGCCGGAATCATATGGCCGCCGGTACCCCCGGCGGCGAGAACATAATGGCGAGAGATGGTCATCGCGAAATCCATCCGGAAAGGTTGACTGGCGCTGCCCGATAGGGGTTACGCCGGGTCAGCGCGAGCAGCAATCCCATGCCGATCGACAGAGCCCATAGCGACGAGCCGCCGTAGCTGATGAACGGCAGGGTCATCCCCTTCGACGGGGCGAGCTGGAGATTGACCGCGATGTTGATGAGCACCTGGCCACCGAATTGCGCGACAAGGCCGGTGCCGGCAAGGATGACAAACTGATCGCGTTCTTCCCGCAGCCGCTGCAGCACGCGCACGATGAGCGCCACATAAAGGAACAGGATGGCGGCGCAGGCGATCAGCCCGAATTCTTCGCCGATTACCGAATAGATATAGTCGGTGTGCGCTTCCGGCAGTTTGAATTTGGCGGTGCCGGTGAACGGCCCGCTGCCGATCAGCCCGGAATTGCCGAGCGTGTCGAGCGCGCGATCGACCTGATGCGTATCGCCTTCGCCGAAGATGAAACCGTCTATGCGGCGGCGGGCGGTCTCATAGAATAGATAGGCCGCCACCATTCCGGTTGCACCCACCCCGCCGATTACCCCCATGGCGCGCATCGGCAGGCCTGCGACAAACACCAGCACAATCCAGGTGCCGACGAACAATATGGTCTGCCCCAGATCGGTTTCGAGCATCAGCAGCATGACGACAAGGCCGATGGCGACAAGGCTGAGCGAGAACACCGGCAGCCGTTCATCTTCCACCCGACATGACAGGAGCCACGCGAGCGCAACCGCGAACATTGGCTTGAGGAATTCGGACGGCTGGATACGCAATGCCCCGGAGCCGAGCCAGCGGGTCGAGCCGTTCACCTCCGTCCCGACCAGCAGCACTGCGAACAGCGCGGCGATGCCGACGATCGAGCCGATGACCGAAAGTTTCCTGATTTCCACTTTCGATCGCATGCCGATCACAATCATGAAACCGATGCCGGTGACCACCCAGAACAGCTGACGCCAGAGATAATAGAGGTCGGGCACGTCGGTACGGGTGCGGCGCTCCATCACCGCGACACCGACGGGCGAGGCGACGGCGACCGCGAGCAGGCCGATGGCCATCAGCCCGAGAATCATCGCAAGCAGGCCGCGATCGACCTCTGCATACCAGCGGGCGAGCGGCGAGAGGTCGGCCCGGCTTAGCGGTTGCGGACGACGGCGGCCGTGGAGTTCGGGCGGGACGACGGGAGTTTCGGCCGACGGCTCGGTGGCGATCTCGGCGATTTTGCTCATGCGCTTGTCCCCCCGGCAGCGATTATCTGTGCGACAATGGCGCGGAATGCATCGCCGCGCGCCTCGAAATCGCGGAACTGGTCAAAGGATGCGGCGGCGGGCGACAGCAGGATGACGTCGCCGGATTGGGCGTGGACCATGGCGTCGCGGATGGCGGCGTCGAGGGCGCCGCTGTGTTCGACCGGAACCAGTCCGGCGAGGTGGCGGGCGAGCATCGGCGCGGCATCGCCGATCAGATAGGCGCGGGCGACATTGCCGAGATGCGCGGCGCATTCGCCCAGCCCATCCTCTTTGGCGAGGCCACCGGCGATCCAGTGGATGCGGGCGCGGCCATCGGCGGCGGGCGGGTAGGCGGCAAGTGCGGGGGCGGCGGAGGCGGCGTTGGTTGCCTTGCTGTCGTTGACGAACAGGCTGCCGTTTGTTTCGGCAACGCGCTCCATGCGGTGGGGGAGGCCGGGGTAGGTGCGAAGGGATCGGTTCACGAATTGCAGATCAACTGCTAAGCGCTTGGCCACCGTTATTGCAGCAATCGCGTTCTGGGCATTGTGAGGACCTTGCAAGGCCGGCCACTCGTTCTGCCGGGATAGCTGCGCCTCATCCATTGTTTCCAGCCAGCGCGCCCAAACAGTAATTTCAGACGTTGACGAGCACTCGGCAGCCCTGCGGGCCTCATCATCTTCTCCGACGAATATCTGAAACGCCGTTCCATGGCGAACACGGTCAAAGTCCTGCATGTCGAACAATCTGACCTTCGCGTCGGCATAAGCTCGAAAATTCGCATACCGATCCAGATGGTCCGGCGTGATATTGAGCAACACCGCCACGTCGCAATCGAGGGTGAAGGTCAGGTCGATCTGGTAGCTCGAGAGTTCGAGGACGTAGACGCCGCCTTCTGGCAGCGGGTCCTGACCGAGGATGGGGAGGCCGATGTTGCCGCCCATGGTGGTGGGGACACCTGCGGTTTTCAGGATATGGTGGACCAGCGCGGTGGTGGTCGATTTGCCATTGGTGCCGGTGATGCCGACGACTTTGTGCGGGGGGAATTCGGCGCGGGCTTGGGCGAACAGTTCGATGTCGCCGATGATTGGGACGTTCTGCGCGGCGGCGTGGGCGGCGATGGGGTGGCGGTTGAGCGGCACGCCGGGGGAGATGATGACGGCGGTGAAGCCAGTAAGGTCGAGAATTAGCGGGTCGGCCATGCTTAGCCCCGCCTGCTTGGAGAAGGGGTTGGAGTGGGTCTGTCCCGCTGGCGTTGATTGATCCGGCGAATGCCCACCCCCGGCCCATCCCGCAAGCGGGAGGGGGGACGAGGCCACAGTCGCCTCCCTGGCCTCAGCATTCTCGTCCCATGCCACAACTTGCGCACCGCTGGCGAGCAGCGCGTCGACTGTCGCTCGGCCAGATCGAGCCAGCCCGAGTACCGCGTAGCGGTTGCCGCGCCAGAGATTGCTTGTGATCACCGCAGTTTGAGGGTGGCGAGGCCGGCGAGCGCCAGCACGATGGAGATGATCCAGAAGCGGATGACCACGGTCGATTCGGCCCAGCCTAGCTGTTCGAAATGATGGTGGATCGGCGCCATGCGGAACACGCGTTTGCCGGTGCGTTTGTAATAGACGACCTGGATGATGACCGAAAGCGCCTCTACCACGAACAGCCCGCCGACGACGACGAGCACCAGTTCATGCTGGGCAGTGACGGCAACGGCAGCGAGCGCGCCGCCCAGCGCGAGGCTGCCGGTATCGCCCATGAAGATCGCGGCCGGCGGCGCATTGAACCAGAGGAAGCCTAGGCCCGCCCCGATCACCGCACCGAGCACGACGGCGAGTTCGCCGGTGCCGGGCGTGTGGTTGATGTTCAGGTAGTCGGCGAAGATCGCATTGCC
>JANNMK010000248.1:0-2756 GCA_031397785.1 Sphingomonas sp.
GTCAGGTTGAGTTTGTCGTAATCCAGCTCCTGACCGATGCGCGCAGCGTCGATCTTGTAGGCGACCTGGCGGACCGGCGAATAAAGCGAGTCGACCGGGATCAGGCCGATCGGCGCGTCGGCCGGACGGTTGTTGGCTGCCGGAACATAGCCCTTGCCGCTGTCGGCGGTCAGTTCCATGTTCAGTGTTGCGCCCTCGTCGAGGTGACAGATGACGTGGGCCGGGTTCATCACATGGATGTCGCCCGACACGACGATGTCACCGGCGGTGACGGTCGCCGGACCGGTGGCCGACAGCTGAAGCCGCTTGGGGCCTTCGCCTTCCATCTTCAGCGCGATCTGTTTTACGTTAAGCACGATATCGGTCACGTCTTCGCGCACGCCAGCCAGGCTGGAAAATTCGTGCAGCACGTTTTCGATCTTGATCGAGGTGATCGCCGCGCCCTGGAGCGAGGAGAGCAGCACCCGGCGCAGCGCGTTGCCGAGCGTCAGGCCGAAACCGCGCTCGAGCGGTTCGGCGACGAAGGTGGCCTTGCGGCGCGCATCGGAACCGGCCTTTACTTCCAGGCCGGTCGGCTTCTTGAGTTCCTGCCAGTTCTTGCTGTTGACAGACATTCTGTTCCCCTATGGGTAAAAGGGCGGAACCTGGCGGCGAGAGCGGTGCGGGCGGAAGCCACGCTCTACTATCCACCGACCCCGAATGTGCAGCCCGCCAGCCGCACGAGGGGTCGTAAAAATCGCGGCTAGACGCGCCGACGCTTGGCCGGGCGCACGCCATTGTGCGGGATCGAGGTCACGTCGCGGATCGTCGTGATCTGGAAACCGGCGGCCTGCAGCGCGCGCAGCGCCGATTCGCGGCCGGCGCCCGGACCCTTCACTTCGACTTCCAGGGTGCGCACGCCATGTTCGGCGGCCTTGCGGCCCGCGTCTTCGGCAGCGACCTGGGCAGCGTAAGGTGTCGATTTACGCGACCCCTTGAAGCCCATCATGCCGGCCGACGACCAGCTGATGGCGTTGCCCTGGGCATCGGTGATGGTGATCATCGTATTGTTGAACGTCGAATTGACGTGGGCGACGCCCGACGAGATGTTTTTGCGTTCGCGCTTTTTGATGCGCTGGGGTTCGCGAGCCATGCTGATATCCTTGGCTGATGGGACGGGTGAAAAAGAGCTGCGAGCGGTTGGCCGCGCTTACTTCTTCTTGCCGGCGATGGCCTTTGCCTTGCCCTTGCGGGTCCGGGCGTTGGTGTGGGTGCGCTGTCCGCGAACGGGCAGACCCTTGCGATGGCGCAGGCCGCGATAGCAACCAAGGTCCATCAGACGCTTGATATTCATGGCGGTTTCGCGGCGAAGATCGCCCTCGACCGTGAAGCCTGCATCGATCGCTTCGCGGATTTGCAGGACTTCGGCGTCCGACAGATCCTGGATGCGCCGGTTGTCGGCGATGCCGACCGTGGTGACGATGTCCCGGGCGTTTTTCGCGCCGATGCCGTGGATATATTGCAGTGCGATCACTACGCGCTTGTTGGTGGGCAGATTGACGCCCGCGATACGTGCCATATGCTGTGTTTCTCCTGGCTCCACAGGGCGGCTGGCAACCGGCCCTATCTCAAAGCGAGCAATTCGGCCGAAAATAGCCGATCCCGTAACGCAAAACAGGCCGTCGGCGGGCAAAGGGCACGCCGTCGGCCGGTGGTTGGCTTCCGAGATAGGCAGCCGTTAGGGCGATTCGGGGGTAGGTGTCAAGCAGGGGCAGGCGCGTTCCATCGCGAATTTGCGCGCCATTGCCGTGCTTCGCGCACGCGGCTAGGGCCCGCAGCCATGATCAGACGGCTTTACGACTGGATGCTGGCCAAGGCCGCCCATCGCCACGCGGAACGCTGGTTGTTCGCCTTTGCCTTTATGGAAAGTTCGTTCTTTCCCGTCCCGCCGCACCCCTTGCTGGGGCTGATGTGCCTCGCCAATCCGGGACGCGCGCTGCGCTATGGGCTGATCACGACGCTGGCGTCGGTGCTGGGCGGCCTGTTCGGCTATGCCATCGGTTATTTCGCCTATGAAACCGTGGGCGTGCAGCTGTTGCAGGCGCTGGGGCTGTGGGAGAGTTTCCCGCGTGCGGCCTGCTATCTGCGCGACTATGGCGCGGAGATCATCCTGATCAAGGGCGCGACACCAATTCCGTTCAAGCTGCTGACGCTGACCGCCGGGTTCATCCAGATGAACCTCGTCACCTTTGTCCTCGCCAGCATCGCCAGCCGGGCGTTCCAGTTCATGCTGGTCGGATTTCTGTTCTGGAAATTCGGCGCGCCGATCAAGGCATTTATCGAGAAGTATCTGGCGTGGTTGTCGGCGGCGTTTGCGGTGCTGGTGGTCGGCGGGTTTGTCGCCTTTGCGATGCTGTCGGGCAGCGGAGCGGAGAGCAGCGACGCGTGCAGCGCCGCGACGCATGCGGATTTGCTGCGTTAAGACGAGCAAGGTCGCGCAGCCACCTTTCCGTCATCCCGGGCTTGACCCGGGATCCCGCTTTTCTACGCAGCCAACAAGCGGGACCCCGGGTCGAGCCCGGGGTGACGTTGAAAAGGCAGGCTTGGCTTTCGAGGCTAAACAGCAAACAGCGCCGAGTCGTCGGCGAACGCCTTGAATTCGAGCGCGTTGCCGGCGGGATCGCGCAGGAACATCGTCCATTGTTCGCCGGGCAGTCCGGCAAAGCGCAGCGTCGGTTCGATGATGAAGGCGGTGTTCGCGGCGCGGAGGCGGTCGG
>JANNMK010000257.1:0-8601 GCA_031397785.1 Sphingomonas sp.
GTGCCAGCCGCTCGATCACCCCGTCGCCGATGCTCAGCAGCCGGGATTGCCCGCTGGTCGCCAGAGCCCCTGCCATCGCGGTTTCGGGCATGCCGAACACGCCGACCACATCGCCCGGCGGATGCGTCGCAACCACCGTGACCCGTCCTTCGGGAGAAATGACTTCACACCGGACCGCGCCATCGAGGATCAGCCAGCTTCGCGCCGCGATATCGCCCTGCAGGACCAGCGTGGTTCCGCTGGCGACGCTCGCCAGCCGCCCGGCATCGAGCAAGGCACGCGCGGCTCCCGGCTGGCACCCCAGCGCAGTGGCTATCGCTGCAATGTCATCGCTGTCATCCACCGGCCCACCCCGTTGTCGTCGCACCCCATGCTAGTCGGCATGGGGTGCGGTGCAACCGTTTATCGCAGGGGCATTGTCTCAGGCTGCTGGCATCGCCTTCGTCGCAGCAATCCACCGGTCGATTTTCTGCTCCAGGATGGCCAGCGGCAATGCGCCGGTCATCAGCACCTGGGCATGAAACGCCCGGATATCGAACCGCTCGCCCAGCTCGGTCTCGGCCTTGCGCCGCAGTCGCTGGATGGTCAGCGCACCGATCTTGTAGGCCAGCGCCTGGCTCGGGATGGCGATATACCGCTCGACCTCGGCAGTCGCATCGGTCCGCCCCATATCGCTGTTGTCCATCATGTAGGCGATCGCCTGATCGCGGGTCCAGCCCTTGGCATGGATACCGGTATCGACCACCAGCCGCATCGCGCGCAGCATTTCGTCCGACAGCGTGCCGAACCGCTGATAGGGATCGTCATAAAGCCCCATTTCGAAGCCCAGCGTCTCGGCGTAGAGCGCCCAGCCCTCGACATAGGCCGTATTGCCGCCAAACCGCATGAATGGTGGCAACCGATCATTTTCCTGCGCCAGGCTGATCTGGAAATGATGCCCCGGCGCACCTTCATGCAGATACAAGGTGGTGATGCCCGGCGTGGTCCGGCTGGGCAGGTCATAAGCATTGAAATAGAATATGCCGGGGCGAGTGCCATCGGGTGTACCCGACTGGTAGCTGCCGCCCGCCTCGAACCGCTCGCGGAACGGTTCATACGGCCGGATTTCCAGCGGTGCGCGCGGCAAGGTCGAAAAATATCGGCCGATCACGCCATCAACCTGCCGTCCAACCGCATAATAACGCTGCGTCAGCGATTCCCGACTGGCTTCCTTGAACTGCGGAGCGGTGCGCAGATGGTCGAAAAACTGGGCCAATGTGCCGGTAAAACCGACCTCGGTCTTGATCGCTTCCATTCCCCCCTTGATGCGCGCGACTTCGGACAGGCCCAGCTGGTGGATCTCCTCCGGCTCCATGGGCAGCGTCGTCGTCTGTTCGACGAGCAACCGATAGAGCTCTGGCCCGCCGCGCATATGCAGCAAACCGACACCGTCACGCGCCTGACCCAGATACTCATCGCGCAAAAAGTCGCGCAGTCTCGTCAGTGCCGGCATCACTTCGCCGGTCAAGGAAGCGCGCAACTTTGCGGTCTGCTCGGCCTTCTGCGCATCTGTGAAACCATCGGGGAACGCCTTGGTCGGCGCGAAATAGGGCGATTCATCGAGCGGTTGCGCCAACTGCGTATCGAGCTGACTAATGACATTGGTGATCGTCAATTTGGTTTCGACGACGCCCGACGCCAAGCCTTCACGAAACCGTCCGATCGACCGGTCGATCAGCGTGGCAAACTGCGTATGACGTTTGAGGTTATTCTCATAATCCGCGACGGTAGCAAACGGCGCGCCGCCCTGACCGCTGGCAAAATTGGGGTAGAATGTGTGCACGCCAAAGAAGTGATTGATTGGCCGAACCGCAGTCAACGCCAGGGTTTCCGGGGCGAGTCCACGCAGCGCTTCACGCTGCTGGAACTGGAATGTGTCATAGGCAAGCTGATCGGTTTCATCGAGGGTAGCGCGGTCGATGCGCCCGAGCGCGACAAGCTCCTCCTGCGCTGCATCGCGCTCGCCAGCGAAATAGGCGTCGGTGATGTTGTCGCCGAGCTGATCTGCATACCTCATGTCGCCGCGAAACAAGGCGGACAGAGGATTGCGGCGGAGCTGCGCCTCGTCGCTGTCGCGGAAAAGTTGTGCCAATTGGGCTCTCGCCGCAGTGCGACCCGCCACTTCCTCAGCTGCCCCCGCCGCTGCCTGTTCGGCCGTCATCGGCGATGCGGTTACCGGCGGGGCTTCCATTGTGGCTGGCACGGTTGCGCAGGCGGTCAACGGCAGGGCAAGCGAGGCAAGCAGCATCGCGCGCAGGGCAGAACGGGTCATCGGGAGGGTCTCCGGCAAACTGTGTTGCGCCATCACTACAGGAACAGGCCGTGCTGGCAAGCGACGGCCATGCCTCTCCGAAGCTTATTCGGCGGCTGGCACCACCCGCCCGCGCACCATCACCCAGCGCACCGCTTCCAATATGCGAACGTCGCTGAGCGGGTCGCCGTCGACCGCGATGATGTCGGCCGAATAGCCGACCGCAATTCTGCCGATCTCATTCTCCATGCCCAGTGCGCGAGCGGCGACAGTCGTCGCGCTGGCCACGGCTTCGCGCGGGGTCATCCCGGCATCGATCAACAGCTGGAACTCCTGGGCATTGAGGCCATGAGCGAATACCCCGGCATCAGTGCCAAAGGCGACAGGCACGTTGAGCCGCCGTGCCAGCCGGACATTGTTGCCGAGCACTTCGAGCGTTTCGCGGATCTTGGCCTCGACCACGGGCGTGTAGATTCCGCGCCCCAGGCCATCGCGCACGCCGGTGAGCGCGCGCAGAGTCGGCACCAGATAGGTGCCGCGTTCGGCCATCACCCGCGCTGCGGCCTCGTCCATGAAAGTGCCATGGTCGATGGTGTCGATGCCCCCGCGCGCTGCCGCCTCGATACCGCGTGCGCCATGGGCATGGGCCATGACGCGCAGGCCCAGCGTGTGCGCGGTAGTGGCGATGCTGGTCATCTCCTCCGCCGTGAAATGCGCCTCCAGCCCGCGACCCTGTTGGGACAGGACGCCGCCGGTCGCGGTGATCTTGATGACATCTGACCCGGCAGCCGATGCCTGGCGCACCCGCAAGGCGCATTCGACCGGGCCGGTGCAAGTGAAACCGGTCGGCAATGCGTCGATGACTTCCTGGCGGAACCCGGTAATGTCGCCGTGGCCGCCGACGATCGACAGCGCCGGACCAGCAGCGACGATGCGCGGACCCATGATGATGCCCAGATCGGTAGCGCGCCGGAGCATGAAGGCGGTCTGCCGTGCAGAGCCTGCTTCGCGCACGGTCGTAAAACCCGCTCGAGCGGTGATTGCGGCATTCTTGACGCCGATGATGACGGCCCATTCGTCGGGATCGACCGCCTCACGCCAGAAATCGCCACCGGGATCGCCAGTCAGGTGAACATGCATGTCGATGAGGCCCGGCATGACCGTGCGGGTCGACATGTCGATCAGGATCGAGCCCTCCGGTGCAGGTTGCAGCCCCTGAACAATAGCCGTGATCCTGCCGTCGGTGATGGTAATCGTCGCAGGGCCGGACAGGCCGGACGCGGTATCGACTATCAACCGCCCCGCATGGATCGTCTGGAGTCGGGGCGCTGGCACTGCTGCTGCATTGGCCTGCGCTGCCGCCATGCCGAACATGTCATCATGCGCTGATGCGGTGGCGGGCAGGGCGGTCAGGCTGGTGGCCAGCAAGGCAAGGTAGATGGAACGCATCATGATGTTTCTCCCCGACGGCAATGATGGCGAACGTGCTGCGGCGGGACGATGCTGGCAAGCTAAAAGGGGCGGGCCTTTCAGCCCGCCCTACCTTCACTCCGTTCAGTAGCCGGTCTACCAGAAGAAGCTGTAGATGGTGTCGACTACTTCGCCGGTACGCAGATCGACCAGCAACGCGTCGTCATAATAGCGGACCCAGCGATAGGGACCATAGACATCGGGTAGACGGTAGCTCCATGGATCGTTGATCCAGTAGTTATCCGAATAGAAGAGCGACGACAGCGCGAAACCGATGCTCAGGCGGCGGTAGCTGTAGTTGCGATACGGCGCGTAATAGCGACCGAGCCGGTAATGATCGCTGTAGCGCGAACGATGGCCGCGCCAATCATAGCGCCGGTCATTGCGCCAGCTGTGGTTCCAGCGCTGGCCGGTGCGGTTATCATAACGATCGCGCCCGTCGTAGCGGCCGTCGCGATCGCGGTCGTAGCGGCGATCCAGATTCCCATCGCGGTCACGATCCCATCGCCGGTCGACGCGGCCGTTATCATTGCGGTCCCAACGATTGTCCACGACACCGTCGCGGTTGCGATCCCATTCGCGGCCGTCGTAGCGGCCCTGTGCGCCGTTGTTCGCCCGATCGGCAGCGCGCTGTGCATCGCGGATGACACCGGTGCCGAAACCGCGATTGCCGTCACGATTTCCGTCGGCGCGGCGGTCCTGCCAGCGAGAGCCATCCTGGCGGTCCTGACGGCGTGCATCGGCTGCGCGGTTGTTGCCGCGCTGCGCGTCGTTGCGTGGCCGATATTGCTGTGGCGCGGGGTCGGCCTGCTGGTCCTGCTGTGGCGCCTGCTGACGCACGCGGGGTCTGTCATTGCGCTGCTGCTGGCGCTGTTCCTGGCGCTGCTGGCGTTCGGGATTTGGTGCGCGATCGACATCGCGCCGCCCGTTGCCTTCTATGCCGCCGCGCGCTTCGCGCACGATGCGGCTGCCAAAGCCGCCGTCCTGCGCTGAAGCAGCGACCGGCGTCAGTGCAGTGGCGGCAATCAACAGCCCGCCGATCCAGCCTTTCGTCATCGTCTCATCCTCCGACCCGATCGTCCGGCAAGCGATTCGCTGCGGCATGGCGGGCTTTGGTCGAAATTAGGGCTGGCAAGATGAGTGGTGGCTGAACCGGGATGAAAGGTCCTGTGCAGCAAAATCCGGCAGCACCCGATGGCCAAAGATCGCGAACCGGGTCGGAGCCATGCCTTAAAGCGACAAAGTATACGCATGGCGAGCTTGCGACTGTCTCCTTTGTCGCTTTAGCGAGACAATCGCCTGCCCGAGAATAGCCGGGAGAAAGGGTCGGGTGCGAATAGGCCATGGCGGTATTCCGGTAGCTGAAACCACCTGGAACATAGCAGGATCAATATCTGTAGGACAGGGATTTTCAGACCCGCAGGCCAGCCGTTTCGGGAAGGCCGGCCATGATGTTGAGATTCTGGACACACGCCCCGCCAGCCCCTTTGCCGAGATTGTCGAGCCGTGCGACAAGCCTGATCTGGCAACCGTCGGCGCTGGCGAACAGATCGAGCGTCAGACGGTCGCTGGGTTCGGCGTTTTCGCGCAACACCATCTCTCCGCCATCATCCAGCCCGCCGATGCCGACCAGCGGCGAGGCGGCATAATGACCGGCCAGTGCCGCGCGCAGTTCGTCGGCCGGGGCGATGCGGGCGTCGGCCGCGCGCAACAGCGGCACTTCGACGATCATGCCACGCATGGCGGGCACCACGGCAGGCGAAAAGAGCGGGCGGTGAGCGAGACCGCAGCGCACCATCATTTCAGGCGCATGTTTATGATCGAGACCGAGCGCATAGCCGCGCCAGGCGAGGTCGGCTTCGCTGGCAAAGCGCGCAATCATCGCCTTGCCTCCGCCCGAATAGCCCGAGACCGCGTGGCAGATATAGGCCGCATCGGCGGGCAGCAGGCCGCGTGCGACCAGCGGCGCAACCAGCGCGATGAACCCGGTGGCATAGCAGCCAGGATTGGTGACGCGGGTTGCGGCGGCGATCGCCTCGCGCTGGCCGGCGGCGCTTTCGGCAAAGCCATAGACCCAGTCAGCCGCCACGCGATGTGCGCTGGATGCGTCGATGATCCGCACGCTGCTGCCCCGTGCCAGCGCCACGGCTTCGCGCGCCGCGTCATCGGGCAAGCATAATATGGCGATATCTGCCGCCTGAAAAGCGTCGGCCCTCGCGCTGGGGTTCCTGCGCTGGCTGTCGTCGAGCGCAATCAGCGCAATGTCGCTGCGTGTTGCCAGACGTTCGGCGATATCGAGCCCGGTGGTGCCGGCTGCACCATCGATGAATACCGAGCTGGTCATGCGGGGTTGCCAGGATCCTGTTCGAGGTCGGCCGCCGCAACATAGCCGACCATATGATTGCCCTGAACATAACCCCACGCCCAGCGACCCGTTACGTCGAGGACATGAAAGCCGGCGCGTTCGCCGAGCATGGTTAGCGGCTGGTCGTCGGTTTGGCGTCCGAACAGGCCGGTGGTTTGCGAGGCAAAACACAGCAGAGGGGCGGCATAATGCGGCGCAAAATGATGGTCAGCCTCTGCAATATCGGCGAGATCGGCGCGAATCGCCTGATGCGCGGGATCAAAAGCGCGGGATGGACCGGTCAGGCTGAAGCGTATCCGTTCAGGCGGCGTTGGCCCGGCGTTCGGCGCTGCCGACGGTCTGGTTGAACTGGTCAAGAAAATCGGCCCCTGCGCTCGTCATTTCGACGAAGATGTTGCGACCGTCATTACGGTCCCGCTTGCGATGCAGATAGCCGAGCGCGGCCAGCTTGTTCAAGGCACGCGTGACGACCGGTTTCGACACATCGAGCCGGGCCGCCAGACCGCGCACGGTATGCGGACCGCCGACGAGTGCCACGGTGAGCAGGATCGCCATCTGACGATTGGTCATGTCGGGCAGATCAGACCGCACAATTGCAGTAAGCCCGTCGAGCCAGCTGGTATTGTTCATCCGTAAGACCTTCATTGCTCTAAGACAGTTTCACCGGATCAGGTGACTGCGATACCGATGTCGCAATGAAAACGCACATTGGCCGACATGGTTGCAACGAACGCGAAATAATGGGGTCGAAAGGGTGGTAAAAAGGCGGCGGGCGGTGGTTTTCAACAGGAAAGCTACAGTCAATCCGTTCCCGTTCCCGTGCTCGACACGGCGTCTGGCTGTCCTTGCTTCCGCCAGCCCATCGAGCGCCGACGGGATAGCAGTCCCGCTTCGAGGGCGGGGCAGCAATGGGGTCGGGACAGACCGCGATGTCTTTTCGATTATGGCGCTGCCCCGCCACCACCACCGCTATCGAAGGCCACCATTGCCAACGCCTGTCGGGGATATTCGATGGCTCGTGATAATCCGCAGGTTAGCCGTCGGCGTCGGACGTGACCGCTTGTGCCCCTGAATTGCTAATCGCGAACCAGCACCATCGTCGATGGCTCGTCGATGTCAGCCTGCCGGTAGGTTTCACTTCGGGTGATCTGTCCTTCGTCCGACAGATCAAAGGCGAGCGCGACAAGATGGGATTCGCGCGCAGTGTCGAGGCCGGTCGCATCACGAAAAGCGAAGCTGAGCAGGTGGTGCGAGCTTGCGGCCGTCAGCACCAGACGGGGCTGATTGCCCTGAGGGCAATAATGCGTCGCAATCATATCCTGCCCGTTCCGGTGGTAGAGCGTGAGCGAGTGAGGCCGGGTTCCTTGCAGCCATTCCTCGACCAGGACGGTGCCCCCTGCGGTCAAAGAGAAGCGAATGCGAAGCGAAGCGGCCGGATTGTCCGCCTGCCGCCAAACACCGACCAGCGCCTTCATCTCATCGAAGCGCGATCCGACCGAACCCGGCGCAGCATGGACAGGTCGGGCAATGCCAACCGATGCAGCGACCAGCATAATCCAGCAAAAACTCTTCATGATTCGACGTCCTAGCCTCGGTCATTGGAGCGTCCCCTGTTGCTCCCGCCAATGGCGCAGGGGCAAGCGATTTCCCCGGATCGTTCAGAGCCATCCTCGATTGCTGTGCAACGGGCCGAATCGCCAGGGAAGCACGGTTCGACCTAGCCGCGATAGCGCGCCTCCAGCATCGCCCAGACGGCGCGCAGACCGAGGGCTGCGCCGCCCTTGGCGCGGCCCGGTTTGGCGACCGGTCGCCATGCATAGGTGTCGATATGCGCCCAGGGGATTGAGGCGGGGACGAAGCGGCGCAGGAACAGTGCTGCGGTGATTGCGCCTGCGAACCCGCCGGCGGGCGCATTGGTCATATCGGCGATGTCCGATTTGAGCATGTCATCATAGCCGTTCCATAGCGGCAAGCGCCACAACGGATCGCCGCGCTGCCTGCCGCCGGTCAAGATGGCGTCGGCCAGCGCATCGTCGTCGCTAAACAGCGGCGGCAGATCGGGGCCGAGCGCGACGCGGGCTGCGCCGGTCAGCGTGGCGAAATCGACGATCAGTTCAGGCGTGTTTTCGACCGCTTTGGTCAGCGCATCGCCGAGCACCAGCCGCCCTTCGGCATCGGTATTGTCGATTTCGACCGACAGCCCCTTGCGGCTGGTGAGGATGTCGCCAGGACGCATCGCGTCGCCGGAGATGCTGTTTTCGACCGCCGGAACCAGGCAGTGGAGACGCACCGGCAGGCCGCTCGTCATGATGAGCTGGGCGAGGGCGAGCGCATGGGCTGCGCCGCCCATATCCTTTTTCATCAGCGCCATGCCCGATGCCGGTTTGATATCGAGCCCGCCTGAATCGAACGTCACGCCCTTGCCGACAATGGCGATGCAGGGATGGTCTTCGCGGCCCCACAGAATTTCGATCAG
>JANNMK010000275.1:0-9135 GCA_031397785.1 Sphingomonas sp.
GTCAACGATCCCGGCTATCGCGAGATCGATTTCGACACGTTGAAGGGCGTCTACCGCGAACAGGTCGACGCGCTGCTCGATGGTGGGGTCGATTTCATCCTGATCGAAACCGTGTTCGACACGCTCAATGCCAAGGCCGGGATCATGGCCGCTTATGAGGCGGGGGTTGCGCGCGACGCCGACGTGCCCGTCATGCTGTCGATGACGCTCACCGACCTTTCCGGCCGCAATCTGTCGGGCCACACGGTCGAGGCGTTCTGGCATGCCGTGCGTCACGCCAGGCCGGTGACCATCGGCCTCAACTGTACGTTCGTCGCGCAGCAATTGCGTCCGCATGTCCGCACCCTGTCTGCGCTGTGCGACACGCTGATCATGGTCTATCCCAACGCCGGGCTGCCCAATGATCTGGGCGCCTATGACGAATTGCCCGAAGAGACCGCGGCGCTGGTCGGCGAATGGGCGCATGCGGGCCAGGTCAATATCCTTGGCGGTTGCTGCGGATCGACGCCGGCGCATATTGCGGCGATGGCGCAGGCGGTGGCGGGACTGCCTGCGCGGCAATTGCCAGCGGTCGATGTGAGGACCCGCCTGGCTGGCCTGGAACCCTTCACCATGGCTGCCTAGTCCCCGCTCCCCTTCAGGGGAGAGGGTTAGGGAGAGGGGCAGTCTCTCGAATTCAACAATGGCCGGTTGGGACTCCCCTCTCCCCGGCCCTCTCCTCTGACGGGGAGAGGGAGAAAACATGACCACCCCGCCTTCCTCCGCCAATTTCGTCAACATCGGTGAACGCACGAACGTCACCGGCTCGGCCGCGTTCAAGAAACTGATCATGGCCGGCGATTACACCCGCGCTGTCGAAGTCGCGCGGCAACAGGTCGAAAACGGCGCGCAGATCATCGATGTGAACATGGATGAAGGGCTGCTCGACGCGCATTTCGCGATGACCACCTTTCTCAAGCTGATCGCCGCCGAACCCGATATCGCGCGCGTGCCGATCATGATCGACAGCTCCAAATGGAGCGTGATCGAAGCCGGGCTGAAATGCGTCCCCGGCAAACCGATCGTCAATTCCATCTCGATGAAGGAAGGCGAAGCGCAGTTCCTCGATCAGGCGCGGGCCTGCATGGCCTATGGTGCCGCCGTCGTCGTCATGGCCTTCGACGAGGTCGGGCAGGCCGATACCTTTGCGCGCAAGGTCGAAATCTGCAGCCGCGCCTATGCGCTGCTCACCGGGATCGGCTTTCCGCCCGAAGACATCATCTTCGATCCCAATGTGTTCGCCGTCGCCACCGGCATCGAAGAGCATGACAATTATGCCGTCGACTTCATCGAGGCGACCCGGGCGATCAAGGCCAACTGCCCGCATGTCCATATCTCCGGCGGGCTTTCGAACCTCAGCTTTTCGTTTCGCGGCAACGAACCGGTGCGCCGCGCGATGCACTCGGTGTTCCTGTTCCACGCCATCCCCGCCGGCATGGACATGGCGATCGTCAACGCCGGTCAGCTCGACATCTACGACGCCATCGACCCCGAACTGCGCGAAGCCTGCGAAGACGTCATCCTCAACCGCCGCCCGGCCTCCCGCGACGGCAGCGAAACCAACACCGACCGGCTGATCGCGCTCGCCGAACGGTTCAAGGGCACTGACGCCGTCGCGGAAAAGGCGATGGAGGAATGGCGCGGCTGGGCGGTCGGCAAGCGGCTCGAACATGCGCTGGTCAAGGGGATCGATGCCTATGTCGTCGACGATACCGAAGAGGCGCGGGTCGCGGCCAAGGCGCGCGGCGGCCGCCCGATCGAGGTCATCGAAGGGCCGCTGATGGACGGCATGAACGTCGTCGGCGACCTGTTCGGATCGGGCAAGATGTTCCTGCCGCAGGTCGTCAAATCGGCGCGCGTCATGAAAAAGGCGGTCGCCCACCTCATCCCCTATATCGAGGCGGAAAAACTGCCGGGCGCCCGTGCCAAGGGCCGCATCATCATGGCGACGGTCAAGGGCGACGTGCACGATATCGGCAAGAACATCGTCGGCGTCGTCCTGCAGTGCAACGGCTATGAGGTCATCGACCTCGGCGTGATGGTGCCGTGGAGCCGCATCCTCGAAGCCGCGAACGAAAATGATGCCGACATCATCGGCCTGTCGGGCCTCATCACCCCGTCGCTCGATGAAATGGTCACCGTCGCCGAAGAAATGCAGCGCGCCGGGATGACCATGCCGTTGCTGATCGGCGGCGCTACCACGTCGAAAGTGCATACCGCGCTGCGCATCGATCCTGCCTATACCGGCCCGGTCATCCATGTGCTCGACGCCAGCCGCGCGGTCGGCGTGGCCACCGCGCTGGTCAGCGACACCGGGGTCGAGGAGTATGTCGGCGCGATTGCTTCCGACTATCAACATGTCCGCGATGTGCGGGAAGGCAAGGGCCAGTCGGTGCTGCTCAGCCTCGCCGATGCGCGCGCCAACGCCTTCGTCGCCGATATGCATATCAAGCCGCCACCGCCGGAATGCCCAGGCGTGCATGTCTTCGACGACTGGGACCTTAGCGATCTTGCCGATGTCATCGACTGGACGCCGTTCTTTCGCGCCTGGGAATTGCACGGCAATTTCCCGGCCATCCTTACCGACGATGTCGTCGGCGAGAGCGCCACCGCGCTGTGGGCCGACGCGCAGGCGATGTTGGCGCGGATCATCGATGAAAAATGGCTGACCGCGCGGGGTGTCGCCGGGCTATGGCCGTGCCGCCGCGACGGCGACGATGTCGTGCTGCACGACGTCGATGCCGAATCGCACATCCGGCTGCCCTTCCTGCGGCAACAGATTGCCAAGCGCGAAGGCCGCGCCAACATGTGCCTCGCCGACTTCATCGATCATGACGGCGACTGGATCGGCGGCTTCGCTGTCGGCATCCACGGCATCGAACCGCATCTCGAAATATTCCGCGCCAATCACGATGATTATTCGGACATCCTCCTGAAAGCGCTCGCCGACCGCTTCGCCGAAGCCTTTGCCGAACGGCTGCACCGGCATGTGCGGACGACGTTATGGGCCTATGCGCCGGGCGAACAGCTGACCAACGAAGCGCTGATCAAGGAGGAGTATCGCGGCATCCGGCCCGCGCCTGGCTATCCTGCCTGTCCGGATCACAGCCTCAAACCGATCCTGTTCGATCTGCTCGACGCACCGGCCAACACCGGCCTGACGCTCACCGAGAGCTTCGCGATGTGGCCGACCGCCGCCGTTTCGGGCTTTTACTTCGGGCACCCCGAAGCCGCCTATTTCGGCGTCGCCCGGGTCGGTGAAGAGCAGGCCGTGGACTATGCCGCACGGCGCGGCGTCGATATCGACACCGCACGCCGCTGGCTCAGGCCCAACCTTGACTGACGCAAACGTCGCCCGGGCGACAAAAAAAGGCCCGCCGCATGGTGCGACGGGCCTTTTTTCCTGTTCGGGATAATGATCGGCAGAATGACGATCAGCTGTAGGCAACGCTCACCTTGCGGCGGCGGCTGCGCATCGCGCCACCGACCATGCCGAAACCGAGGATCATCAGCGCCCATGTCGTCGGCTCAGGGACACCGGCCAGAACGCTGAAGCGGATGTCACCGCTGTTGTCGCCATTGTTCGAATCCCAGTAGAATAGTTCCATCGGGCCCGATCCGGCGGCCGGACCGGTGAAATTGGCACCGAGCAGCTGGTAGGTCCCACCTGCTCCGCCGAAGCGGGCGACGAGTGATCCGAAAGGTGCAGTAAACCCTTCCTGGGTATAGGGGCCGAAGTCGACACCGATCAGCGTGCCAGGCGCTTCGCCGCTGTCATCGCCAGCTGTTGCGAACACATTGCCGTTGAGGCCATTGGCATTCGATTGACGAGGCGGTGCGCCCGCCGACCACAAATCATTCAGCCGCGAACGAACGCGAAAGGCCTGACCTGCAGTGAAGATGAAACTGGTCAGCTTGCCGGTTCCACCCGACGAGCTGTTGGCCTGAGCCTGCACGACGACGACTTCGGCGCTGGCGGCTGAGGGGGCGACAGCCAGCATGGCAATCGCGGCGGCGGTAGCAAATATGTGGCGCATGGCAATTCCTTCCAGATATCGACGATCATTACGCTGCGACAATGTTCGGCCATTTGTTGGCCGACTCGTTACGAAAAGCAGTGGATGCAGATGATGACAAAGTAAAGACGCGCTTAACTATTCGGCACCGGGCGAGCGATTTTCGCTGACATTATGTCCCGAAGTGAACCGGTTCCGGCTTGCCACGCTTGGCTATAGCCGTCTTGGCAGGCTAGTGTCCGCGCATGCTGATCCGCCTTTCCCTCGCCCTCGCTTTTGCGCTCACCTCCGCACCGCTTTCGGCGCAATCGGTTTCGGTCCCCGAACTGCGCCGTAATTTCAGCAATGTTCAGGCCGCGGTCGATGCCATCGGCGAAGCGCAGGGCACCGTCCTGCTTGCTCCCGGCACCTATCGCCAATGTGCCGTGCAGACCGCAGGTATCGTGACCTTCCGCTCTGCCGAACCGGGCCAGGCGGTGTTCGACGGCACGACATGCGAAGGCAAGGCGGCGCTGGTGTTGCGCGGTGGCGGCGCGACGGTCGACGGCATCGTCTTCCAGAATATGCGGGTGCGCGATTTGAACGGCGCGGGCATCCGCCTCGAACGCGGTGATCTGACCGTGCTCAATGCCATGTTCCGCAATAGCGAACAGGGTATATTGTCCGCCGACGATCCCGATGGCACGATCCGCGTCGATCGCTCGACCTTCAGCCGCCTTGGCCGCTGCGGCGACAACCCCTGTGCCCATTCGCTCTATATCGGCGGCTATGGCTCGCTGATCGTCACGCGCAGCCGCTTCGAGCGCGGAACCGGCGGCCATTACGTCAAAAGCCGCGCGGCGCAGGCCGAAATCGTCGATAATATGTTCGACGACAGCCAGGGCAGCGAAACCAATTACATGATCGATCTGCCCGCTGGAGCAACCGGCCGGATCGAGAATAATTTCTTCGTTCAGGGCGCAAACAAGGAAAATTACTCGGCCTTCATCGCGGTCGCAGCCGAAGGACGGCAGAACCCTTCGGCAGGCCTTGTCATCGCCGCCAACCACGCCCGGCTGGCGCAAGGCGTCGAACGCAATACATTTTTCGTCGCCGACTGGTCGGGCGCGCGGCTGGCGCAGGGCCGCAACAGTCTTGCCCCCGGAATCGCCGCCTACGAACGGCGATGACCATGGCTGCATCGCGCTATTGACATTAATGTCAGCTTAATTATTGCAGCTCCATTGAAGCAGGCCTGGCCTCTCCCGCCCTGCCATAGCCAAGCGAGCCGAGCATGACCGCGATGCCTCTCCCCACCGTCTTTGCCGATCCGCGCCGCGTCGCTCCCAAATTCCGGCCGTTAAAGGCGTTGCGCCATTTCCGCGCGCTGATCGCGGACAAGGAAGACACCGAACAGGTGTTCCACATTTTTGAATGCCTGCCCCGCAAGGGCTTTGTTCCCGATGCCCGCGCCTTTTGCGAGAGCGATTCAGGCCAGCAATTGATGCGTGAAGAACCGTTCCTGCCTGCTATTCTCGACGATCATGACACCCTGTTGCAACTGCCCGCCGGTACCGTCGGCCGCGCCTATGTCGATTTCATGCAGCGGGAGGGGCTGTCGGCGGCTGGCCTCGTCGCCGAGAGCCTCAAGATGCGGCGCGACAAGCCTGTGTTCGACGATCAGTTGCAATGGTATGGGGATCGCCTGCGCGACACGCACGACATGCTGCACGTCCTCACCGGCTACGGCCGCGACGCGCTCGGAGAACAATGCGTGCTCGCCTTCACTTATGGTCAGAACCGCAACCTCGGCAATTTCTTCATCGCCTATCTTGGCGGACTCGAACTGAAAAAATCGGTCAAGGCTGGTGCGCCGGTGTTCGCCGCGCTCCGCCAGGGCCAGCGCCACGGCGCTGCCGCCCCGACCATTCATTGCGAAAGCATCATCGCCCTGCTGCGCGAGCCGCTCGATCAAGCCCGCGCCCGCCTCAACATTGGTGACCCCACCGCATACGCCAACTGCCATGCGGCCTATCGTGGCCGCGGTATCGACCCGTATAATTTCCTGGCCAAACCCCAGATGGCGTAATGCAGCCTGGGCGACATTGCATCGATGCGCGCACTGCGCTGATTGAGCGCCGCCCCGGCTCCACCCTTTTGCTGTCCTACACCCCGCCGATCATGATATGGTCTGCATCGATCTTTCTCATCGTCGCAGCCCATGGTCAAAGGCCACGCCTCGATTGATCGGCGTAATCGATCAGTTGCCCTGGGTGAAAGCGCGTTTGCACGGTACGTGTGTATCACCCCGTATCACCCCGACGGGCAATTGATCGATCCGCTCGATCGATGGCGTTTCACGCCAGCGCCGCATCCGCCCCCATCAACGCGGGGAAGAACCCTTCATGCGCGGCGCGGAGGTCGGCGAGGGGGATTGTCGATATAATCGCGTCAGTGAAACTTTGTCCCCACGTTTTGAATTCAGCCGCATCACCACTTACGAAACCGATGGGTTGAACGCTAAACTGGCTCAAACCCGCTTTCTCCACCTCCGCCCACATTGCCTCGTGATTGTCTGTAACAGCTACATAACGCCCTTGGCTTTCGCCGAACCACGCTTCGGCCGCAGACATTGTGGTGACCTGCTGCTGCACCTTGAACCCGATGTTTCTGGCCAAGGCCATTTCTGCCAGCGCCACGGCCAACCCACCGTCCGAACAGTCGTGCGCCGCCACGATCAACCCTTTGTCTATCAACGAACGAATCAACTCGCCGTGTTGCCTTTCACGACGCAAATCGACAGCGGGCGGTGAACCAATCTCTTGCCCATGCACTTCACGTAACCAGGCGGATTGGCCCAGGTGGCTGTCGATATCGCTGCCGATCAGAATAATGCCAAGTTCGTCCCCGGTCAGGCCGATCCCCACCGCCTTGCGCCAATCCTGAATCAACCCAACCGCGCCAATCGCCGGCGTCGGCAAGATCGCGCTGCCGCCCCCGGTCGCCTTGCTCTCGTTATAGAGCGACACATTTCCCGACACGATCGGGAAATCGAGCGCGCGGCAGGCCTCGCTCATCCCCTCCAGACAGCCGACGATCTGCGCCATGATCTCGGGCCGCTGCGGGTTGGCGAAGTTGAGGCAATTTGTCACCGCCAGCGGCGTCGCGCCGATCGCGCTGATGTTGCGATAGGCCTCGGCAATGGCCTGCTTGCCGCCCTCATAGGGGTCGGCATAGCAATAGCGCGGGTTGCAATCGGTGGTGATCGCCAGCGCCTTGTTCGTCCCGTGCACCCGCACCAGCGCCGCGTCGCCACCCGGCGGCTGGACGGTGTCGCCGCCGACCTTGTGGTCATATTGCTCCCATATCCACCGCCGCGACGCGATGTCTGGGCTGGCCATCAGCTTGAGCAGGTCCGCCGCGATATCGGTGCTTTCGGAGATGTCGCCCAGCGGCTTGACCTGCGCCCAGGCCTTATACTCCTCGCGACTGAGATACGGCCGGTCATAGAGCGGCGCATCGTCGGCCAGCGGCCCCAGCGGAATGTCGCAGACGATGGCGCCATGATGTTCCAGCACCATCCGCCCGGTATCGGTGACCTGGCCGATCACCGCGAAATCCAGCTCCCACTTGCGAAAGATCGCTTCCGCAAACGCTTCGCGCCCGGGCTTGAGAACCATCAGCATCCGCTCCTGGCTTTCCGACAGCATCATTTCATAGGCCGTCATGCCCGCCTCGCGCTGCGGCACATCGTCCATCTTCAGATGCAGCCCGACCCCTCCTTTGGATGCCATCTCGACCGACGAAGACGTCAGCCCCGCCGCGCCCATGTCCTGGATCGCGACGATCGCGTCCGACGCCATCAGCTCCAGGCACGCCTCGATCAGCAGCTTTTCGGTAAACGGATCGCCGACCTGCACCGTCGGGCGCTTGTCCTCGTCGCCTTCCGCGAAATCCGCGCTCGCCATGGTCGCGCCATGGATGCCGTCGCGCCCGGTCTTGCTGCCTACATAAACGATGCTGTTGCCGACACCCGAGGCCGCCGAATAGAAAATCCTGTCCTGATCGGCGACGCCCACGGTCATCGCATTGACCAGGATATTGCCATTATAGGCCGGGTGGAAATTGACCTCGCCGCCCACCGTGGGCACACCGACGCAATTGCCATAGCCGCCGATGCCATGCACCACACCCGCGATCAGGTGGCGCATCCTGGGATGGTGCGGATCGCCGAACCGCAGGGCATTCATGTTCGCCACCGGCCGCGCGCCCATGGTGAACACATCGCGCAATATCCCGCCGACCCCGGTTGCCGCGCCCTGATAAGGTTCGATATAGCTGGGGTGGTTGTGGCTCTCCATCTTGAAGATCGCCGCCTGCGGCTTTCCGTCGGGTCCGGACCCGATGTCGATCACCCCAGCATTTTCGCCGGGGCCACAGATCACCCAAGGCGCGGTAGTCGGCAGTTTCTTGAGGTGAAGCCGCGATGATTTATAGCTGCAATGCTCCGACCACATCACCGAAAATATGCCGAGTTCGACCAGATTGGGCTCCCGCCCCAGAGCGGTCAGCACCCGCGCATATTCATCTTCGGACAGGCCGTGGTCGGCTACGATGGCTGGGGTGATCTGGCTCATCCGCGCGCCTTAACCCTGCGCAACGATTCGGCCTAGCCCCGCCGCGTCGCACCATGGCGGCGCGTCATGCTCACCCACCAGGCAACGAGGCACAGCAACGCGTAGGTGCCGAGCACCGTCAGCGCAGCGGCGGCGTCGATTTCCCCCGGTGGCGGGCCGAACCAGTTGACCACCTGAACGGTCAGCAGAAGCACAGCCAGCAACCCCACGGCGAGCCGGGCGCTACCCTTGGTCGCCCGTGTCCTTATGATGTAAAACAGCAGCCCGCCAAAAGTGAGCCCGATTTCGAACGGCATCTCGATTGCCGGATAATTCCACAGCCCAAGCCCCAGCTTTGGCCCGCTGCCCCACAAGGTCAGGTCGGGGGCATGGACGAGGAGATCGAGGAACCAGTGCGAAAGGACCACCCCTGCGCCGATCAGCGCGCCGGTGCGGTGGCGGGTGATTGCATAAATGAGCACGCC
>JANNMK010000128.1:0-7280 GCA_031397785.1 Sphingomonas sp.
TGGTCATAATCGATCAGATGATCGTCGGCGCGCACGCCGTATTGGACGGCGTTGAACCATTTGCCCGACATCGACGGAGCCGCACCATGGGTGAGGTGACCACCGGCGTCGAGGCTCATGCCGAGGATCGTCGCGCCAGGCTTGACCAGCGCCAGCATGACAGCGCCGTTGGCCTGTGCGCCGGAATGCGGCTGGACATTGGCAAAGCCGCAGCCGAACAGCGCCTTTGCCCGTTCGATCGCCAGCGTTTCGACCACATCGGACGGGCCGCAGCCCTGATAATAGCGGCGCCCCGGATAGCCTTCGGCATATTTGTTGGTCAGCACCGATCCTTGCGCTTCGAGCACCGCTTTCGAGACGATATTTTCGCTGGCGATCAGTTCGATCTGATATTGTTCCCGGTCCATTTCGGCCGCGATTGCTTCGGCGACCGCAGCATCGACAGAGGCGAGCGGGCTGGTGAAAAATCCGGCGGAACGGATCGCAGGGGCAGCTTCGAGTGTATCGATGGTCATGATCGTCAGGCTCCGGTGAAGGCAGGGGCCGCCAGTTTGGCGACCCGGCGGCTATGGCGGTCGCCCGCAAATTCGGTGGTCAGGAATGTTTCGATGCAGGCTCTCGCCATGTCCATGCCGGTCAGGCGCGCACCCATGGCGATGACATTGGCATCATTATGCTGGCGCGCAAGCGCGGCGGAAAGCGGTTCGGAAACCAGCGCGGCGCGGCAGGCGGGATTGCGGTTGACGGCGATCGATATGCCGATGCCCGACCCGCACAGTGCAATGCCGCGCACCGCCGTGCCCGAGGCGATGGCGTCCGCGAGTTTATAGCCATAATCGGGATAGTCGACGCTGGCTTCATCGTCCGGCCCGAGGTCGACGACATCGTGCCCGGCGTCGCGCAGCCAGGCGGTCAGCGCCGATTTGAGCGCGAAAGCGGCATGGTCCGAGGCGATGGCGATACGCATGATGGCAAAGCGTCTCCTTGGCCGCGCATTAGGCGAGCAGCGCGCCGATAGCCAGACGGTATTGCGACCAGGGACGGTCCCCCACCGCTGACAGGCCGACGCGGTGTTTTCTTGGCCTTTCCCGTCGGCGGGCCGACGCGGTTTTACCATTTGTTTACCGCAGGGTGAGAGGGCGGTGGGATGCTGGTGACCCTTCTCAAGACGCTTGCCAATGCGGCGGTGCCGCTGGCGATAACGCTGGCTGCGCATTTCGCTGGGTAGACATGTCGGCTGCCCGGTCGGGCGCAGCGGCAAGTCCACCGAATCCACGCCAAAATCGCCACGCCCCACTGCGTAAAGCGACAAAAGATACGCATGCGAGGGTCCGGATTGTCTCCTTTGTCGCTTTAGCGGGCGAACAAGGGCCGAGCGGTCTTGCCGGGGGCAGAATCGACGATGTCAAAGATCGACGTCGGGGATGGGCATCCCATAGTGTCTGACGGTGAGAACATAACAGGATCAGACTGCCAAGGCAAGCGATTTCCCGGCAGCTGTGCGCGCTGCTTTCGCCCGGCCAGCGAACCGGCTATCACTGGCCGATGGCGCTTATTCTTTCGATCCTGATGCTCGGCGGCATCGGCCTTGCGGCGGGTGCGACGATGCTGTGGCGACGCGGCGACCGGCGCAAGGCGGCGCTGATGGCGATCGCGGCACTGGTCGCGTTCGGCAATGTCGCGCTGCTGGTCGTGCCGCTGGCGGATGGCCGGTCGCCGGTGGAGGCCGTAGCGCCGTGAGTTGCCCGGCTTTTCCGCGCTTCCCCCCGGCGCAGGCGCTGGCGATAGCCGGGAGCGGTGTCAGCAAGGGGCGGGCTGGGGCCTACCAGCTCACCTGATCGGCGAATTGGGCGACAATCGCATGTCGAGATAATTGTCGACCGACTTCATCAATTGTTCGAGTTCATGTTCGAAGAAATGATTGGCCTTGGGAATCTCGTCATGATGGACGGTGATGCCCTTTTGCGTGCGCAGCTTTTCGACCAGTTTGACCACCGATGCCGAGCTGACGATTTCGTCGCCCAGCCCGTTGACGATGATGCCCGACGACGGGCACGGCGCCAGGAAGGTGAAATCATACATATTGGCGGGCGGCGCGACCGAGATGAACCCGCGGATTTCCGGGCGGCGCATCAGGAGTTGCATGCCGATCCACGCGCCGAAGCTGAACCCGGCGATCCAGGTCGTCTGCGCCTCCGGGTGGATCGACTGCACCCAGTCGAGCGCCGAGGCGGCATCGGACAATTCGCCGATGCCATTGTCGAACACCCCCTGGCTGCGCCCGACACCGCGGAAATTGAAGCGCAAGGTCGCAAATCCGCGCCGTACGAAGGTTTTATACAGCGCCTGGGTGATCCGGTCGTTCATCGTGCCGCCGCCCTGCGGATGCGGGTGGAGAATGAGCGCCACCGGCGCGCGCGGGCGGGGCGGGGGGCTGAAGCGCCCTTCGAGGCGGCCTTCGGGACCGGGGAAAATCACGTCGGGCATGATGCTTGCCTTTGAATGCACAGGGGACTCGCACGGTCAGGCTGGCGAGCCGGAAAGCCGCGCCTATATAGAGGTGGGTTGCAAAGTGCAACTTTTGCGAATCGTTCGCAACAAGCAGACGGTGAAAAGCCGGTGGCGAGTGTTGAAAAAGCGGGTGCGGGCCGGGAAAATGCTTTTTCCCGGCCGAGATAAAGAGAGAATGACGATGCTGCGACGGGTCGTGCATGAGCGGGTTGTCAGGGCGGGCCGGGGTTTTGCCCGGCGGCGGCCGACCATCCATGGCGTCGGCAGCGCATGACGGTTTATCTCGATTATCAGGCGACCACCCCGCTGGCCCCCGAAGCGCGAGCCGCCATGCTGCCGTGGCTGGGCGATGCAGACAGCGCCAGCGACGACCTGCATGGCTATGCCAATCCGTCCAGCAATTACCGCATCGGCCGCACGGCATCCGTCGCGGTCGAAATGGCGCGCGATGCGGTGGCGGCATTGCTGCCCGCCGGTGGCCGGGTGCTGTTCACCAGCGGCGCCACCGAGGCGATCAACTGGGCGATGGTGCGCGGCAGCGAAATCCGGCCCGGCGGCGTGGCCGCGCTGGCCATCGAGCATGCCGCGACCATGCAGTGCCTCGACCATCTGCATGGCACCAGCATCGCGGTCGGCAGCGACGGGGTTGCGACCGCGCCCGTCGCAGCGGAGCGCGATGATGCGAGCGGTGATCGTGCAGCGGCTCGCCTCCCATCGCAGCCCCCCGGCGTAATGGGCCATCACCCGATTGCGACGCCACGGGGGGGATATGTCCTGCCCGAAAACGGCATCGTTGCCGTCATGCTGGTCAATAATGAGGTCGGGACCATCCAGCCGGTCGCCGCCTTTGCCGATGCCGCGCACGCGCTGGGCTCGCTGCTATTGTGCGATGCGGTGCAGGGCTATGGCCGGATGGCGATTCCCCCCGGGCCTGACATGATCGCCATTTCCGCGCACAAGATTCACGGGCCAAAGGGGATCGGCGCGCTGTGGCTGCGCGATGGCATCGACTTGCCGCCGCTGCTGCTGGGCGGCGGGCAGGAAATGGGGCTGCGGTCCGGCACGGTATCGCCTGCGCTGGTCGCAGGCTTTGGCGCGGCGGCGGCGCTGGCGATCGAGCGGATGGACGCCGATACAGCGCATGTCGCCACACTATGGGATATTGCGATGGACGAAATGGCGGGATGGACGATCAACGGATCGACCCACCGGCGCTACCGGGGCAATATCAACCTGCGGCGCGACGGCATCAACGCGACACGGCTGTTGTCGGATGCGCGGGCCATCGCGTTCAGCCTGGGCAGCGCGTGCGGCAGCGGATCGGGCCGGACCAGCCATGTGCTGCGCGCGATCGGCCTGTCCGAAGGCGCGGCGCGCAGCTCAATCCGGCTGGGCTGGGGGCGGTATACCAGCGAATCGGCCTTGCGCGAGGGGCTGGGGGCGATCAAGGCGGCAGCGGCCCTGCAGGATGGCGCACGATGATAGTCGCACGATGATAGTCGCACGATGATAGGCGCACGATGACAACCGCCACTTTCCTCCACCCCGATGGCAAGCACAGCAGCAGCGGCGAAGGCGCGCCCGACGCGACATTGCTGTCGGTCGGCCAGGCGATCGGAATGCCGCTGGAGGGGACGTGCGAGGGGCAGATGGCCTGTTCGACCTGCCATGTGATCGTCGATCCCGCCGATTTCGCGCGATTGCCGCGGGCCAGCGCAGCGGAAGAAGATATGCTCGACCTCGCCACCGGCGCCTGCCGCACCAGCCGCCTGTCGTGCCAGATCATGATGCGCGAGTGCGGCGAGGGGATTTCGGTGCGTATCCCGGCGGAAAGCCGCGATATGCAGGGATTGTAGGCGCGGCCATTTATTTCGCCGTGCCAGGGCTTTTGTGCGCCGTCCCGCGTTTGGCACCGGACAGACGACACAGGGACCATGACATGACAATCACTACGGGCAACAGGGCGCTTGGCAAAACGGAGCTCGGCAACACGCGGTTGGGCAAAACGGGGTTGGGCAAAACGCGGTTGGGCGTCGCGCTGGTGGCGCTGGCGCTGACGGGTTGCGACGCGATCAGCTGGGATCGTAACGCGCTGGAAAAGCGCAATCAGCAGGTGAGCGCGGCACCGGCCAAAGCCGCGCCGCGCATCGTCCGTGCGCTGACCGACCCGGCGCTGTTACGCGACGTGCGCGCGATCGAGCGCCGGGTTGGCGGGCGGCTGGGGGTGATGCTGGTGTCGCCCGACCGGCAGCTGGTTATCGCCCATCGCGACCGGGAACGATTTCCGATCTGTTCGACCTATAAACTACCGCTCGCGGTGATGCTGCTGAGCGATGTCGATGCCGGCAAGCTGGCGCTGAATCGCAATCTGGCGCTGGGCGACCGGCCGCTGGTCGACAATTCGCCGGTGCTGGAGCGGCTGAAGGCCGACGGGCAAAGCGAGATCAGCGTAGCCGACGCACTGGGCGCGATGATGACCCGCAGCGACAACAGCGCCGCCAACCTGCTGCTGAGCCTGGTCGGCGACAATAGCGGCTATTCCCGGCGGATCGAGGCGGCGTTCGGCAATGACAGCATCCGGATGGACCGGAGCGAAGGCGTGCTCAACGAAGATGCGGCCAAGCGCGAGGATACCGCCACCCCCGATGCGATGATCGCGGTGCTGGCCAGGGTATTTCATGGCGACATATTGTCGGCTGCATCGACACGGCGGCTGGCCGGGCTGATGCGCGATGCCAGCACCGGAACGGCGCGGGTGCGCGCCGGACTGCCGGACTGGCTGACCGCCGGGGACAAGACCGGCACCTGCACCCGCACCTACAACAGCGTCGGCTGGATCGACGTCGGGCGGGGCGAAAAGCCTTATCTCTACGCCGTCTATCTCGACGAGACGACCGCCGGAGAGGATCAGGCGGAAGCGGCGCTGGCCGATGTGGGCCGCCTGTTCGGGCGGGTGATCGAAGCGAGATACCCGGTGCCCGAAACGGGCGGCGGCGCGGCGGCGGCGCGCTGATCAGCCGCCGCCGACCTGCTGCTCGCGCCACTGCCCCGGTGCCAGTCCGTCGAGCGACCAGTCGCCGATCTGCCAGCGCACCAGGCGCAATGTGGGGTGGCCGACGGCGGCGGTCATGCGGCGGACCTGGCGGTTGCGCCCTTCGGCAAGGGTGAGCGAAATCCAGCTGTCGGCGACGGTCTGGCGCACGCGGATGGGCGGATCGCGCGGCCATAGCGCAGGCGGCGCGATGCGGTCTGCTGCGGCGGGGAGGGTGACGCCGTCCCTGAGGCGGACGCCCTGACGCAGCGCGGCGAGGGCGGCATCGGGCATTTCCCCTTCGACCTGCACCCAATAGATTTTGGGCAGTTTGTAGCGCGGGTCGGCGATGCGCGCCTGGAGCCGGCCATTGTCGGTCAGCAGCATCAGCCCTTCGCTGTCCCGGTCGAGCCGTCCGGCCGGATAGATGTTCGGAATGGCGATATGATCGGCGAGGGTGGGGCGCGGTTGGGAACCGGCCGCGCCATCGTCGGTGAATTGCGGCAGCACGCCATAGGGTTTGTTAAACAGGATCAGCCGGGGCATCGCGTCGATCACCTTTTCGCCTGCGTGTAGCGGCAGCGCGCCGCCTTGCAAAACCGGCGCGCTGAGGCCATAGGCGCGGCGGGAGTCGGGCGGACGCAGTCTTCGCCAACCCGGTCAGGTCCGGAAGGAAGCAGCCGCAACGAATTCGCTGCGGGTCGTTCCGGCTCCCACCCGCCCACACGCAAGCACCGGCCAGTTACCGCATGACCGTATAGGCTGCGCCCGGCTTTGCGCCCATGGCATGGCCTACGCGCCGGTTTTACGCCGCGCCTTCAGGATGGATGCCATGAGCCGATATCGTTTCACATGCTTGCGGATGCTGGCGCTGGCCGGCCTTTCGGTGCCGTCGATGGCCGCCGCCGGGGACCGCGACTGGGACCGGGCGAGCACCGTCGTCGAATTGTCGCTGGTAGCCGCAGCGGCGGGCATAGCGGTGGTCGAGGATGACGACCCTAGCCTTTATCAGGCGGGCGGCAGTGTGATCGGCGCATTGGCGGCCAGCGAATTGCTCAAGCGGACGTTTCCCGAAACCCGGCCGGACGGGAGCGACCGGCGCAGCTTTCCGTCGTCGCATACCGCGGTTTCCTTTGCCGCGGCAGCGACCTTGCAGCAGCGCCAAGGCTGGGCCGTCGGGGTGCCGGCCCATATTGCCGCGCTGTTCGTCGGCGTCGCGCGGGTCGAGGCGCGCAAGCATTTCTGGCAGGACGTTGCGGTCGGCGCGGCGATCGGCGAAATCAGCGGCCTGGTGATCACCCATCGCCGTGATGAGCGGGTGACGATCATCCCGTGGGGCGATGCGCACGGCGGCGGCGTCAGTCTGGCGGCGCGATTCTGATCGGTGGTTATCGGGCTATGGTTCGGATCGGCATGGCGCTGAGCCGCCGTGCACCCCCTTCGACAATCGCAGCCTCCGCTCCTATGACGAATCGGTGAGCGACGAATCCGAGTCCATGGCCGACGATGACACCCCGATGCTGGGGATGGACCTGCCCGTGGCGGCCGCGTCGGCTGGCGCCCCGTCTGATGCCCCGTCTGAGGCTCCGCCCGCGTCGACTGGTTCGGCCTATCGCGTGCTGGCGCGCAAATACCGGCCGCAGACCTTTGCCGAGCTGATCGGCCAGGATGCGATGGTGCAGACGCTGGCCAATGCCATCCGCCGCGACCGCATTGCCCCACGCGTTCCTGATGACCG
>JANNMK010000308.1:0-10928 GCA_031397785.1 Sphingomonas sp.
GCCATAGCACACGGCCCGAAACTGTTTTCGCAATCGACGGTGCACCACCGGCCTGACGTATACGGCGGGATCATGGCCGACGCGGCAGCAACATTACTCAGAAACTTTTTCGCCGCCCGACGTTAGGCGGGCATCAATGGACAAAGCGCGCTACCACGTCGCGGTATGACCTGCTGACCTTAACTTGCGCACCAGATTCGAGGACGAGAAAGCACTCTCCATTCGTGTGCGGCTTGACCTGCCTGACCTGCCCCAGATTAACGATCGTCGAGCGATGGACTCGCTGAAAGAAGCGCGGATCGAGCCGCTTTTCCAGATCTTTCATGGTCTCTCGCAAGATCAGCGAATTATCGGCGGTGTAGATGCACATATAGTCGCCGGCAGCATCGATACGTTCTATCGAATCGACATCAACCCGGAAAATCTGACCGCGGTCCTTGATATTGATCAGCTTCTCGAACCGATTGGAATTATGCTGTTCAGGTTCCTCGAGCCCCATCTGATTGGCCGCACCGGGCGCAACTTCCGCCAGCACACCTTTCAAACGCTCAGCCTCTTCACCGGCGCGAGCTTCAGACATACGTCGGCGAACACGATCAAGCGCATCGGCCAGCCTCTGCGGTTCGACCGGTTTCAGAAGATAATCTACAGCCTGCGCCTCGAACGCCTTGATTGCATGGTCACTGTAAGCGGTGACAAATACGAACAGTGGTGGTTCGACATCCATCAACCCCTGAACCACCGAAAAACCGTCGAATCCGGGCATCTGAATGTCGAGAAACACCAGATCGGGTTTGTGGGTCTTTATCTTTCGAATCGCTTCACGCCCATTTTGGGCAGTGTCAATGATTTCCACATCTGCAAACGACTCCAGCCGTAGCTGCAGTCCCTGGATGGCAAGGCTTTCATCGTCGACGATGATGGTCCGGATAGTCATACGGTTAGGCTGGCTTTCATTTGTGCCGATGCTCCGTCATCTGGGGGCCGCAACGCCCTGTAAGGTAATTCTATCGTTACGGTGTACCCGCCGCCAGGCGCGCCGCATGTTTCAAACCGATGTTGGTCACCATAAGCTTGCGCCAGACGATCGCGAATATTTGCGAGGCCGACACCGGTTGAAACGATGGGCACAGACATGTCCGGGTTCAACCCGCCACCAGTGTCGGACACGACCACCCGCACATTTTGACCGACAAGATGCGCCGTAAGCACGATATCGGCCCCTTCTTCGGAAGGTGTCACGGCATATTTTATGGCATTTTCGATCACCGGTTGCAGCAACAGCGATGGCAGCCGTGCATCGGCGACACGCGGATCAATATCGAACCTTACCCTGAGGCGCTCCTCAAAACGCATTTTTTCGATATCAAGATAGAGCTTCAACGTATCAATTTCCTCGGCCAGCGTCACCTCGCCCGTTGGTTCGTTGACCAGCGTGTAACGCAGGAAAGCGGAAAGACGAGAAAGCATCACATTGGCAGGCTCGGTCTGTTTGAGCAGTACGAGAGTCGAAATGCTGTTGAGCGTATTGAACAGGAAATGCGGGTTGATCTGATAGCGCAACATCGCCAGCGCGCTCGCTGTTGCCTGAAGTTCTAGCGCGGCGAGCTGATCAGCCTGCTGCTCGACCCGCAAAAAATAGTTGATCGCGAAATATAGTGCAGACCATCCGCCGAGCGTCACTGCATCGACGTAGAAAGGTACCAGAAACAAAGTTGTAAACGGTGCGTCGTCCACCCGTGGCTGAATTGCCACCATCGATGCATCGATGAATGAATAGACGAATGTTGCGATAGTTACCGCCAGCAACGCCCCGGGCCACATTACAAGAGCGCGCTGTTGCATCAATCGCCGGAACACGACAGATAACAGCAAGGTCAACGAGAAGCCCGTGATCCCTGATATCAGTGTAGTCGCCAGAAATGTCAGTTCTTGGCCGTTGGCAAGACCTGAGATGCCGCGCAGCACAAACCATCCTGCCCAACCGACGCTTTGCAGCGTCCAGAAGGCGCGGATTTTGTCCTCGAAGAATGGTTGAGGCCTGGTCGGCGTCGCGCGGGGAGCTGTGGAAAAAAAAGCCATGGCGGCGCCGTGATTATCCTCCGTCGCCCAATAGTCGACTAGCGGGCTCGTCGGTCCAATCGTTGGCCGATTTCATATCGGCGCTTGATTGACCAAGTGGTCGCACTTCATGCGCATGCATCCAGCACAGGTCGTGTTTGCCGAGCGTTCGCCCGTCATGCGCTTGAAGCACGACGGGCCTGATTGGCTGAAGATCGCGTTCATCGACCAGAACGGGTGTCGACGGGATACCCAGCCCCCATTTTTCGCCCCACTGGCGCAAAGAAACCATGCTCGGCAGCAAATCGGATCCCTTCTCGGTCAGCTGATAGTGCACTTTGCGCCTGTCAGATTGCATGACATTGCGTTCGAGTATGCCGTGGCCGACCAGCCGTTGAAGCCGGTTGGACAATATGTTGCGGGCAATGCCCAGCTCCGTCTGAAAATCCTCGAAATGGTGGATGCCGTTGAGCGCAGCGCGCAGGATCATGAACGACCAGCGTTCACCCATCACATCGAGCGCCGATGGCAGCCCGCACTCATCTACCGTCAGTGGTTCTCTAAGCATCTCATGGCCCATCGTTGGTAGTCTGCCCGCTAACACCGCGCGGCCCAAGCGCTTTTTTCCTTTTTCGGTTCAGGCGGCTGCCATAACCTATCCCCAATTTAAGTGTTGATTTGCAACCTACAATAGTGCAAGTTAGCTTCGACTCGATGGCAAAGATCGTCGGGCACCATAGAAAGGGCTCTCCCCCCATGAAGATGCGTCTCCTCTCCCCGGCCCAGCGGCTGTTTTCCTTTGCCTGCGCTGTCGTGATCGCCGTTACGCTGTTCGGTGGCACTGCTGTGTCGGCGCAAGGGCGCGGCGGTGCCTATTATACGGCAACGCTTGCCACCGCCCCGGACGCCCCCCGTGCTATCGCCGGATCGCTGGTGTGGAATTGCTCCGGGACCACATGTTCGGCGCCGCGCGGAACAAGCCGTCCGGCAATCGTCTGCGCCCGTCTGGTGCGCGAACTCGGCCCGGTCACGGCCTTTGTCGCCAATGGTCAGGCTTTGGTTGGCGCTGATCTCGAACGCTGCAACGCTGCCGCCTGACGGCAAATTATTGCAGATTTAGCGCCGGGAATTACCCGCTTTTCCCGCGCATCGGCACTGCGGCGTTCCCGTTTTCGGGGACGCCGCAGGGGTTTTTATGCGGCGGCGGCCCATTGCACTGCAACAAAGCGGTTGCAACCTGCCCCGCATAGGCCACATCTGACCTATGTTGAGGCAATATCAGCTGGTCGAGAAGGTTCGGGACTATGATCCCGACGCCGATGAGGATGCGCTGAACCGTGCCTATGTCTTCACGGTACAGAAACATGGCAGCCAGAAACGGGCGAGCGGCGATCCCTATTTCAGTCATCCGGTCGAAGTCGCCGGCATATTGACCGATCTCAAGCTCGATCAGCAGACGATCATCACGGCGCTGCTGCACGACACGCTCGAAGATACTCTGGCGACGCCCGAGGAAATCGAACGGCTTTTCGGTTCGGAAGTCGCGCGGCTGGTCGACGGCGTGACCAAATTGAGCCAGATCGAGCAGAAAGAGATTTCCGCTGAAACCGAGCGCGAGAAGGCGGCGGAGAATCTGCGCAAATTCCTGCTCGCCATGTCGGACGATATCCGGGTGCTGCTGGTCAAGCTCGCCGACCGGCTGCACAATATGCGCACTTTGCATCATATTCCCGCCGAGGCGAAGCGACGGCGGATCGCGCGCGAGACGATGGACATCTACGCGCCGCTTGCCGAGCGCATCGGCATGTATGAATTCATGCGCGAAATGGAGTTGCTGGCGTTCAAGGAGCTGGAGCCCGACGCTTATGCGACGATCACCGGCCAGCTCGACAAGCTGACCCGAGGCGGTATCGACCGGGTCGAACGGATCACCGACGAGATCAGGTCGCTGCTCGCGGAAAACGGCATCGATGCCGAAGTGAAGGGCCGCGCCAAGCACCCTTATTCGGTGTGGCGCAAGATGCAGGAACGCCACGTCAGTTTCGACCAGGTCACCGACATCATCGCCTTTCGCGTCATTACCGCGACCCCGGACGATTGCTATCGCGCGCTGGGCATCATCCACGCCAGATGGAAGATGGTTCCTGGCCGGTTCAAGGACTTCATCTCGACGCCGAAGCGCAATGGCTATCAGTCGTTGCACACCACCGTGATGCGGGCGGGCAATATGAGAGTCGAGATTCAGCTGCGCAGCCGCGACATGCACCGACAGGGCGAATATGGGCTGGCGGCGCATTGGGCCTATAAGCAGGGCGGAATGCCGGACGGGCAGGCGGGCTGGATCCGCGATCTGGTCGAAATCCTCGATCAGGCGCAGGATGCCGAAGAGATCCTCGAGCATACACGCATGGCGATGTATCAGGACCGCATCTTTGCCTTTACCCCCAAGGGCGCGCTGCACCAGCTGCCCAAGGGCGCGACGCCGATCGATTTCGCCTATGCGGTGCATACCGTGCTGGGCGACCGCACCGTCGGGGCCAAGGTCAACGGACGGCTGGTGCCGCTGCGCACCCAGCTCGCCAATGGCGACACCGTGCAGATCCTGACATCGGACAAGCAGATCCCCGAACCGGCATGGATGGGGTTCGTTGTCACCGGCAAGGCGCGCGCCGCGATCCGCCGCCATGTCCGCCACAAGGAACGCGACGAGACGGTGGCGCTGGGCAAGACATTGTTCGACGACATCGTCCGCCGGTTGCCGGTCAGGATCGGTGACAAGGCGATCAAGGCAGCGGTCGAACGGCTCAAGCTGTCCGACGCCAGCGACCTCCATTTTGCGATCGGCCGCCAGCGGTTGCGCGACAGCGAAGTGATGGAGGCGCTGGTCCCGGGGATCGTCGCCGACCTCAAGAAAGGCGGCGTGCGTATCGATCCGGCGCGCCCGATCAGCATCGAAGGGCTGACCCCCGGGGTCGCCTATACGCTGGCCGAATGCTGTCATCCGGTACCAGGCGACCGCATTGTGGGACTGGGGCGGCCCGATGCGGGCATCGAAATCCACGCCATCGACTGCAACGCGCTGGCCAATGGCGAGGATGCCGACTGGATCGACGTGCGCTGGCAGCGGGACAGCGAAGGCGGCACCGCGCGGCTGGTCGTCATCGTCCGCAATGAGCCGGGGACATTGTCGGAGATGACCGGGATCATCGCTCGCGCCGGGGCCAATATCGTCAACCTGAGGCTGTCGTCGCGCGATGGCGGCTTTCACAGTTTCGACCTCAACCTCGAGGTCAAGGATGTCCAGCATCTGATGAGCATATTATCGTCGCTGCGGGCATCCGATGCGGTCGTCTCTGCCGATCGCGCCTAGTTCGAGGTGGTCGGCAGGGCGCTGCGCTGACCCGCGCCGCACGCGACAATCCCGGCACCGCCATTGGTCACGGTGCAGCGCGGGCGGCCCGACACGTCGATATTGGCCTCCCCCGTCGCGATGATGCGCGCCGTGGTCGATGCAGCAAAGCGGCTGCTGCCTGTGCCGTTCGAGCGGACGACAAGATCGCGGGCAACCAGAGCGCTGGCATCGATGGTCGAGGAGCCGGCGACGGTGGCCTGAAAGCTGGTGGTGCGGCCGGACAGGGTAATCGTGCCGCTGCCCGCCGAGCGGCTGGCGACGGCCACTCCGGCCGGGATGGTGGCGGCGATCGTCCCCGGCCCATCGAGACTGACGATCACCATGGACCCGCGCAGCAACGCGGCACGCACCTGGCCTGCGCCGCGCAAATCGATAGCCGTGAGATTCTGGGCGGTCAGGCGCAGGCGCACCGGGCCATCCTCCGGACGGCGCGGACCGAACCGTCCCGCGCTGCGCTGGGATATGACGAGCGTGCGGTTGACCACGTCGAGCGACAGCGTTTCAAGCGCGGCGCGCGATCCTTCGGCGACCGCGCTGATCAGATGGCTGGGAGCGATATCGACGATCATGTCGCCGCGCACTTCTATGCGGTCATAGCTGGTGATGCCGAAACGCTTGATGTCGGCATGCGCCGGGGCGGCAAGCCCGAGCGCGAGCAGTGCGAGCGACGGTAAAAATCGGATCATGCGTGGCGGTGTGGCCCCCGGCAGCGGCATAAGCAAGCCGGTTGCCATGTCGCATGAAGCCGTAACGCCACTAAGTCCACTGCAAATTTCCTATGCCGCCCGGGCGGCGGAATAGGAAATCCGTCCGATAAATCATACATTTATCAGTAGCTTAACTGCATTCGACATTGCCCGATCCCATTTTGCTGGTGGTGCAGGTGGCGCCGCCGGTCAGCGTGACGTCGCCTGATCCCAGCATCGAGATATCGGCCGGCCCGGTCACCGCCATGGCAACATCCCCCGAACCGGCGATGCTGATATCGGCAGTGCGCGCGGTGAGCCCAGGCGCTGAAAAGCTGCCCGATCCGGCGATCCCCGCCTCGAATTCCTCGACCGTACCGGCTGCCTCTATCTCGCCCGTTCCGGCGATCGCGATACCGAATTTGCGCCCGGTTACCGCCGCCAGCCGGACATCGCCCGATCCGGCGATTTCAACGCTGGTCGCATCGCCCGCCATGCTGTCTGCCGTGATGCTGCCGCTGCCGGCGGCCTCGATCGAGGTCAGCGCGGGCATTGTCACCTTGACCGTGGCACTGCCCCGTTGCAGCGTCGCCATGCCCGAGCGGCGGCGCACTTCGAGCTTGCCGTCGACCACCCGGATGAGCAGCCGTTCGAGCACCGCAGGATCGCCGGTGGCCGTGACCGAGAAATCCGCAGCCTTGGTGATCTCGACATTTTCGGACCCGGTGGCGACCACGCCGGTGAAACCCGACACCGCATAATTGCGGGTCGATGCATCGCCCGATCCTGTGCCAGGCGTGCCTGCAACCGCGCCGTTTTCACGCTCGGCGGCATTTTCTTCATCGCTGTCCATATAGGCGCAACCGCCGAGCGAAAGCGCCGCAAATGCCACGCCCGCTGCCATCATCATTCCACGCATCGCCATGCTCCCGACTGTCCCCTTGCTGTATTACCAATATAATACGCACAGGCGGCGGCTATGGTCAAGTGGGTTTGGGGTCAAGCGGGTTTGCGGTCATGCGGCTTTGCCGGGCAACCCCAGGTCGATCATGCCGGGCAATCGAGCGCACAAAAAAGGGCCGCATCGCTGCGGCCCTTTCCCGTGGGTTTCGTCAGCGCGCCTATTCGGCGGCAGGATCCGGGGTGGCGGCCGCGGCAGCGGTGGCACCGCCGACCGGCGGGTGATATTGCGGTGCATATTTGTTGAGGATTTCGAGGATTTTGGCCTGCGCCGCCTTTTCGTCGATTTCCTCCATCGCGCCGATTTCGCGCGCGAGGCGGCTCGATGCGGCTTCGAAAATCTGCCGTTCGGAATAGCTTTGTTCGGGCTGGTCGTCCGGCCGGAAAAGGTCGCGGGTCACTTCGGCGATCGAGATGAGATCGCCCGAGTTGATCTTCGCTTCATATTCCTGCGCACGGCGCGACCACATGGTGCGCTTGACCTTGGGCTTGGTCTTGAGCGTTTCGAGCGCATCGCGCAGCGTCTTGTCGCTCGACAATTTGCGCATGCCGACGCTCTCGACCTTGCTGGTCGGCACCCGGAGCGTCATCCGCTCCTTTTCAAAGCGCAGGACATACAGCTCCAGCTTCATGCCGGCGATTTCCTGATCGAGGATTTCCATGACGCGGCCGACGCCATGCTTTGGGTAAACGACATAATCGCCAACGTCGAACGCGTGCGCTTTTACAGTCATAAATGTCCTTTCCAGATCGCCGCTGGCTGAGGCTGATGGAACAAGACGGCTTTTGCTAAAAACGGTGCTGCTGCGGCACAGGTCGAGCCATGCGCCACCCAGCGGCGGCACAATGGATCGGCGCAGAAAGGAGGGCACCGGGATCGAACGAAAGCGTCTCTAGCGATTTCCAGTCAAACCAGCCAACGGGTGCAGCGCGGCGTGCCCGATGGGTGGGCGCCTTCTTCGCTGTTGAAGCGACCTTTAACAGATAAGTCACAAAAATGCTAGCCCGCGCGCCATGATGGCAGCCGGGCGGATTGTCACGGCGCTGCCTGGCTTTCCAGCAGGCGCAGCAGCCCCCGTTCGGCGCTGCTCATCCAGCGGGTCGCGCGGGGCAGAGTGCTCCAGCCCGGGAGCCAGCCGCGATCCCCGCCGAGCATTTCGACCAGCAGCGGGTGAACATAGCTTTTGCGCGCAATCGCCGGTGTATTGCCGAGCGACGCTGCCACGGCAGCCATCACCGGCTTCATCCCCGCCTGGCCCGCGCTGTCGGCAATCAGGCCAAAGGCGATGGCGCTGGCGTGCCAGGTCCGGAACGCCTTGGCGGTGAACAGGCCGTCGCCCTGCCGCAGCCAGTCGTTGACATCGGCCGAACCGACGCTGCGCCGCTCGCCCTGTTCATCGAGAAACTGAAACAATTGCTGGCCGGGCAGATCGCTGCAGGCACGCACCGCAGACGCCAGCCGCCGGTCGGCAATCGTCAGGCTGTGCGGCTTGCCCGATTTGCCGACGAATTCGAGCCGTAGCGCGTCGCGGCCGATGCGGGCATGGCGCATGCGCAAGGTGGTTGCGCCGAAACTCTTGTTGTCGCGGGCATAAGAGTCGTTGCCGATCCGCACATGGCCGATATCGAGCAGGCGGACGATCGCGGCGATGACCCGGTCACGCGTTGCACCACGCATCGCCAGCGCGGCATCGACCCGCTTGCGGATGGCGGGCAAGGCATGACCGAAAGCGACCAGATCAGCAAATTTCGCGCTTTCCGCTTCGGCCCTGAAGGCGGGATGGTAGCGATATTGCCGTCGTCCCCTGGCATCGGTGCCGAGCGCCTGCAGGTGCCCGCTGGCGTCGCGGCAATACCAGGCATCGGTGTAGGCAGGCGGCAGCGCAATCGCATCGAGCCGGGCGACGATATGCGCCGCGCGCAGCGGCTGGCCAGTCGGCGTGAAATAGCGAAAACCGCCGCGATAGGGCCGCCGCGAATACCCCGTCGCGGTGTCTTCGACATAGGTGCAGGGGGTTTTGAACAGATCGCCAGCGGTTGCCATCGCGGTGCAACGCGCGGCTGGTCATGCTGTTCCTGCGCGATCGAGAGACGCCTCGGCGAAGGGGTGGGCGGCGGAGGGGGGGGGGATGGGCGGCGGAGGGGTCAGTCGCCCTCGCCGGGTTCGGCGGAGAAATGCGCCTCATATTTGCCGTCGACGCCCTTATAGTCGTCGGCGTCGGCGGGGCTGTCCTTCTTGGTCGTGATGTTCGGCCACTGGGCAGAGAAGGTCGTGTTGAGCTCGAGCCATTTTTCCAGCCCGTTTTCGGTATCCGGCAGGATCGCCTCGGCCGGGCATTCGGGTTCGCACACGCCGCAATCGATGCATTCGCTGGGATTGATCACCAGCATATTCTCGCCCTCGTAAAAGCAATCGACCGGGCACACCTCCACGCAATCCATATATTTGCATTTGATGCAGGCGTCGGTGACGACGTAGGTCATTGAAGGCTCCCGTTCGTGCGGGCCACGAAAATTGCGTCCCGGATTGCTCTGCCTGCTATGCCGCGAAGCGCGCCAAGGTCAAGCGGCGGCGTATCATTTGCCGCCGTCTTCTGCGTCAAATGTCTTCAGCTTCCAGCCCCATGTCGACATAGCAGGCCGATGCCTCCGCCGGTGGACCGCGCCGTTGCGGCAACATCGTCAGCCGAAGCACGCGCACCCGCGGCGGACCGGGCAGGACGATCAGCGACCCGGCACGGACGGCGGTGCTGGCCCGTTCCACCCGCCGCCCGTCGAGGCGGATATGGCCGGCCAGCACCATCGCCTGCGCCTTGCCGCGCGTCGGGGCGAGCCGAAGATACCAGAGCGCCTTGTCGAGGCGCATTGCGGCGGCATCGTCAGGATGATCGCTCAATCGTCCGGCTTCCTCGCCAGCAGATCAGCAAGGCCGGCGAAGGGAGTATTGGTCGGGCGAGCCAGTGTATCGCGCGCCACCGGAGCGGCAGCGGGCGAGAACCCGGCGCGGCCGGGCGGCGCCGAGCGTAATCTGTCCGACAAACCGGCACCTTGCGTCTTGACATGCTCGACCGACCGGCGGCGTTTCGTCGCTGCAGTGTCGCGCTCGCCCGCACCATCGCGGCCAGTTTCGGTCCAGCGCACCGATGGTTCGCCCGCCACGGTGCGCGCTCGACGGCGGTCCTTGGGCAGCCCCCAGCGCCACCACAAATCGGGTTCTTCGAGCACGGTGATCTGTGGCGGGACGGGGCCGCACAGGAAGAAGCCGAGCAGATTGTACAGCGCCATCCGGTCATCGAGCGGCAGGCCGATGGATCGCGCCAGTTCAGGGTCGATGCGAAAGGCGCGCGGCGGGATTTCGGGCATCGGCGGGCGCGGCAGCGGATTGCCTGCGTCATCGAAACGCGGTGCAGGCGGCCCGGGCGGCGGCAGCGCGGCGGCAACTTTCGTCCGCGCCCTGTGGACATGCAAGGCGACGCGCTCGAACAGGTCGACGCGCAGCCACCAGTTGCCGACCCGGCGAAAATTGACGGCGACCGGCGGCACATCATCCACCGCCGCGACCAGCGCGATGCCCGGTGGCGGCGGCGGTGCGACCGGCACCCCGCGCCAGGCGCCGCCGAGCGCTGCGACCCATGCGAGCGGGACCGTCTTGACCAGTGCGGGACAAAACAGATCGAGCGAACCGACGCGAACGCCGATCCGGCGCAGTTCGACCCGCTGCGGTTCGCCCATGGCATCGACCGAGCCGCGCACCATTGCGCGCGGCACCGAGCCGCCTGCATCGACCAGCGCCGCCAGCACCGCACGCA
>JANNMK010000129.1:0-5481 GCA_031397785.1 Sphingomonas sp.
CTTCGGTGCGCTGTTCACCGCCGTCGCCGCCGTCGCCATCAGCGCCATCGGCAGCGACGATTTCGCCGGTGTCGCTGCGGTCGCCGTTGCCCCGGTCGCCATTACCGCGATCGCCATTGCCCCGCTCGCCGCCATCCGGGCCATCGCGGCGGCCGCGCCTGCGGCGGCCACGGCGACGGGACGAGCGATCGCCGCCATCCTCTTCGCCGCCTTCGCTGCGTTCGCGCGATGCTTCGTCGCGGCGTGCCGGGCGCTCGTCCTCATCCTCATCTTCGCCGAGATCGACGATGGCATCGTCCTCGTCCTCATCGAGATCGACGATCGGGGCGTAGTTCGGGCGATTTTCCGGTGGCGGGCCGCTGGCCTCGACCGTCATCCGCGCGCCTTCTTCATTGCCGTCCGACTGGACCTCGATCGCCACGCCGTAGCGCGCCTCGATTTCGGTGATTTCGGTGCGCTTGTTGTTGAGCACGTAGAGCGCCGCTTCCTGGCTGGCACGCAGCACCAGCCGGGTGCCGCGACCGCGCGCTGCTTCTTCTTCGAGCATCCGCAATGCCGACAGTCCCGCCGACGATGCGGTGCGAACCAGGCCGGTGCCTTCGCAATGCGGGCACGACCTTGTCGATGCCTCTAGCACGCCGGTGCGCAAACGCTGGCGGCTCATCTCCATCAAGCCGAAGCCCGAAATGCGCCCGACCTGGATGCGGGCGCGGTCGTTCTTGAGCGCGTCACGCATCGCCCGTTCGACGCGGCGGACATTGCCGCCGACCTCCATGTCGATGAAGTCGATGACGACCAGCCCGGCCATGTCGCGCAGGCGAAGCTGCCGGGCGATCTCGTAGGCGGCCTCGAGATTGGTGTTATAGGCGGTCTGTTCGATATTATGTTCGCGGGTCGAACGGCCGGAGTTGATGTCGATCGACACCAGCGCCTCTGTCGGGTTGATGACGAGGTAGCCGCCCGATTTCAATGGCACCACCGGCTGGTACATCGCGCCGAGCTGGTCTTCGACTCCGTAGCGCTGGAACAGCGATACCGGATCAGAATATTGCTTCACCTTGCGCGCGTGGCTCGGCATCAGCAGTTTCATGAAGTCCTTGGCGGCGCGATAGCCCTCTTCGCCCTCGACCGACACATCCTCTATGCCGCTGTTGTAGATGTCGCGGATCGCGCGTTTGATGAGGTCGCTGTCCGAATGGATCAGCGCGGGTGCGGCGCTGCCCAGCGTCCGGTCGCGGATTTCGTCCCATAACCTGGCGAGATAATCGAAATCGCGCTTGATCTCGGTCTTGGTGCGCTCGAGCCCGGCGGTGCGGACGATGCAGCCCATCGACGTCGGCAGGCCGAGATCGTCGATCACGCTCTTGAGCCGTTTGCGGTCTGCGCCGTTCGAGATTTTGCGGCTGATGCCGCCGCCATGGCTCGAATTGGGCATCAGCACGCAATAGCGGCCGGCCAGGCTGAGATAGGTGGTCAGCGCCGCGCCCTTGGTGCCGCGTTCTTCCTTGACGACCTGGACCAGCAGCACCTGACGGCGGCGGATGACGTCCTGGATCTTGTAGCGGCGGTGCAGCGAGCGACGGAAATCGACCGCCTCATTCTCGTCCGAACGGGGCCGGGCCGGGCGGTCGCCGCCACGGCCCTTGCCGCTGCGGTCGCCACCCCGGTCACCGTTGCCGCGTTCGCCGCCGCGGTCGCCATTGCCGCGTTCGCCCGAGCGCCCGCGCCGACGGCCACGACCGCGGTCACGGCCTTCACGGCTGTCGCCGCCTTCGCCGTTCGATTCCTCGCCGTCGCTCTGGCCGGAGTCCTGCCCGTCGCCATCCTGTTCGCTGCCGGGCGCGCCATCGTCGTCATGGCCGTCGTCGGCAAAACCGCTTTCGTCGCCGTCGCGATCCTCGGCATGGCGATCCCGCGCATCATGATCGTCGTCATGATCGTCGTCGTCATGATCGTCTCCGATGGCGGGCGGCGGCAGCATCTCGTCGATGTCGCCATCGATGCTTTCGAGATCCTCTTCGGCGCGCATCGCGGCTTCGGCGGCGACATGTTCGGCCTCTTCCTTCAGGAGAGCTTCGCGATCCTCCTTGGGAATCTGGTAATAAACGGGGTGGATTTCGCTGAACGCGAGAAAGCCGTGGCGATTGCCGCCATATTCGATGAACGCCGCCTGCAGCGACGGTTCGACACGGGTTACCTTGGCGAGGTAGATATTGCCCTTGAGCTGCTTGTGCTCGGCCGATTCGAAGTCGAATTCCTCGATCCGGTTACCTTTGATTACCGCGACACGGGTTTCTTCCCGGTGCCGCGCGTCGATCAACATACGCGTGGTCATAATTTACACTCCGGGCGCGGCGGCGGGCGCATGAGGCGCTGGCGGCCGCGCGATTAGCTGGGGACGCTGCGGTGCGTGGAAGCCACGGCGCGGCAATCGTCCCGGTTGCTGGGGATGAGTTAAAGCCGACGACCCTTGCAAAAACGCCCGACGCGCCGACCCAATGTGGGCGGTCGCAGCGGGAAAACAGGGTCGTCATTACGGCATTCAACCTGGTCGGGACCGGGCGCAGACAGAGCAAGGATGCAAATGCATCGCGACGCTGCAACATGATGACCGGTCAAAGTCTCGAACGTCGATTGGCGCTGCGCCCGAAAAGGTGCTGCAGGCGGCAAACCGACGCGAGGGTGCTAGCACCCGCCGCCAAACGGGGCAACACGCCATTTTATTGCGTCAATCGGCGCGATGGCGCAACTGCGCTGATGCGGCGGGAAGCGCGGGTTTTGCCGGTTTGCAAACATGGCTGACGGCGCGTTAACCGGATTCCTACAGCCAGACTTTGCACCGCTGCGCCTAGCTGATCCCGGCGTTCCGGCATGGGCCGGGGCGCCTGGAGCGGACCATGAGCTATTCTGCAAGCTATCCTGCACGACGAGGCGGTCACCGTGCATCGCGCGCGGGCATCTGGACCAAAGGCCAGGGATCGACGCATAAGGCGCGGGTGTTCGAAATCCTGTTCGCCTTTTTCGCCGCCATCCTTGCGGGCCCGGCCACCGCCGGATCGCTGGCAAGCGCCGCGCTCGCCCCCGACCAGCTGACCCTGACCTTCGCCGAGCCGGTCGGCGAAGCCGAGGTTGTCGCGCTTGACGCGCCGCACCGTATCGCCATCGATGTTGCGGGCGGCGAGCCCGGCAGCGTCGCGATCGTGCCAACAGCATCGGTTACCCGGCTGCGGCAGGGGCGGATCGCCGGTGGCGCGCTGCGCGTCGTGCTCGACCTCGAACGGCCGACCATCGTGACCGCGCTCGAACGGTCCGAAGACGGCCGCAGCATCCGCGTCACGCTGGCCGACGCCAGCGTCGCGCAATTCGTCGAAACCGTGCGCTCGGGCCGCCGCAGCTTTGCCACCGCCTTTTCCGGCGCAGCGACGATGGACATCGCCCGGCGCGAGGCGCGCCGGTACCAGGTGTCCGTTCCCATCGGAGCGCCGCGCCCCGGCATCGCTTTGCCGACCATCTCCGGTCCGGCAAATGCCAATCTGCCGCTGGTGGTGCTCGACGCCGGACATGGCGGGCACGATCCGGGCGCCATTTCTGCCGATGGCCGCCACCATGAAGAGCAGGTGACGCTGGCCATCGCGCGCGCCATCCGTGATGAACTGGTGGCATCGGGGCGGGTCCGCGTCGCGCTGACCCGCGACCGCGATGAATATCTGGTGCTCGAGGAACGCTATGGCATCGCCCGCCGTCTGGGTGCCGACCTGGTCCTGACGATCCACGCCGATGCCGCCGAAAACCGTTCGGCCACCGGCGCGTCGATCTACACCCTGTCGGAAGTCGCATCCGACCGCGAGGCGGCACGGCTCGCGGCGCGCGAGAACCGCTCGAACATCTTGAACGGCATCGATCTGGGCGGGCAGTCGAACGACGTCCGCTCGATCCTGATCGACCTTACGCAGCGCGAGACGATGAACCTGTCCGCCGATTTCGCGCGCACATTGCAGCGCACTGGCGGCAGCGACATCCCGTTCCGCACCGCATCGCACCGCTTTGCCGGCTTTGTGGTGCTGAAAGCGCCGGACATGCCCTCGATCCTTCTGGAGACCGGGTTTATCAGCAACCCGGCGGACGCCGAGCGCATCGCGGGGGCGGCGGGACGCAGCGCCATCTCGCGCGGTGTCGCCCGCGCGGTGCTTACCCATTTTGCCCGGCAGAATGATCGTCTTGCCGGGTCGGCGGCATCGGGCGGCGGAGACCGGGCGCGATAGCGATGCGCGCGTGCATGCAGCATCGCGGCATGGCCGCCCGCGCCAGCCAATGGATAGTGGCGGCGGCGCTGCTGGCGGCCAGCGCTGTGCCGGGTGGCGCGCAAACCGGCAGTGACCGGACAGCACGCGAGCTGAGCACCAGCCAGAGCAGCAGCGAAGAGCGCGGCAGGGATCGGGCAACCCGGGCGGTGGTGATGGCGAGCAGCTGGGGCCGGGCGCTCAACCCCGAAGGCATCGTGCCAGCCGAGGGGTTTCGGGCGGTATATTTCGACCGCCAGGCCCCGCGCATCGCCGTGCTCGCACAGGATGTGGCGCGGATGGCCATAAATTATCCCTGGTCCGAGGTCGGAAATATCCCGTCCGAACGGTTCGGCGGCTATTGGGTGGGCAGGGTGCGCATCGCACGGCCGGGCATCCGCGAGATCAGCGTGGCGAGTTCCGGCCGGGCGCGGATATTCATCGACGGCGCGATGGTGTTCGATGGCAGCGATACCGTGCTGGCGCATCCGTTCACCGCCGGGGTGCATTTCGTCGAGGTCGAATATGCCAACAACTGGCACACGACCAGTTTTCGCGTCGGGTTCGAGGATCCGGCGACGATCACCCGCGTCACCGCCGACAGGTTGCGCGATGTGGTGCGGCAGCGCGCCCCGACCGCTGCGCTGTCCTACGTAGGCATCTATGAAAGCAGCGCGCCAGACAATGGCGTGGCCGTGACCGTGCCGCCGTCGCGGCGGCCGCAAATGATCTGGCTGAGTTCCTATCGTCCGGTCGACTGGACGATCGAGGCCGGGCGGACCCCGGTCGCGCTGGTCGTCGTCACCGGCTATGACGTGGGATCGCAGGTCCGGGGCGTGCCCGCCGACCGGGTGGTGCGACTGGAGCGGGGCAGCGCGCCGCCAGCGCCCACCAAGCCGGGCAGCGCCGCGCCACCGCCGATACCGCTCGAAGCGCCCCGTCTGCATCGTATCGACCGCGCCTGTTCTTGCGGCGGCGGCCGGTGGTATTGCCAGGAAAGCAGTGACCTGGCGCTGGCGGCCGAACACTTACGCATGCTCAGCGGCCTGTCTCTGACCGGCCAGGCGCGGCGCTCTGGTGCGGACGCCCTGACCATCGCACCAGGGGATGCGGCGGCGCAGGCGGCAGTGGAGAATCAGCGGCGGGCCGATGCAGCAGCGCCGAGCCAGTGCACAGGGACCGCACAGCCCGATTTTGACAC
>JANNMK010000339.1:0-5402 GCA_031397785.1 Sphingomonas sp.
GGTCGAAAGCACCGCACTCGAAATGCGGCGTGGGCGCGAGCTCACCGTGGGTTCGAATCCCACCCTCTCCGCCAGAATGCCCGGCCGTCATTTGGCCTGCCGGTTGCTCGATGAGGACCCATGATGGCCGATATCCCTGCGCCGCTATTTTTCGAGGCCAGCGACGGCATCCGGCTGGCCTATCGTTCGGTTGGTGCCGGTCGCCCGGTCATCCTGTTGCACGGACTGTTTTCCAATGGTGCAATGAACTGGTTCAAATTCGGCCATGTCGACCGGCTGGTGGCAGCCGGATTCCATGTCATCGTCGCCGACCTGCGCGCCCATGGCGACAGCGATGCACCGCACCACGCCGCTGCCTATCCCGACGATGTGCTGGCGCGCGATGCTGCGCAGCTGGTTGCGCATCTGGGCGTCGCCGATTTTGATCTGGTCGGATTCTCGCTTGGCGCGCGAACCGCGGTGCGAGCGGCGATTGGCGGGATGCAGCCCCGGCGGCTGGTATTGGGCGGGATGGGGCTGGAGGGGCTGGCAGGCTGGACCGGGCGCAGCGCCTTTTTTCAGCGCGCGATCGCCAAATTCGATTCCGCCAGGCGCGGCGATGACAGCTGGCTCGCCATCCAGTTCATGAAGTCGATGCAAGTCGACCGGGTGGCAATGGCGCTTTTGCTGACGACATTCACCGATACCCCGCCCGAAACGCTAAGCGCGGTGACCATGCCGACGATGCTGGTCTGCGGAGTGGCCGACCAGGACAACGGATCGGCGCAGCGGCTCGCCGATGCGCTTCCCGATGCCCGGCTGGTCACCGTGGCGGGAACGCATATGTCGAGCGTAACCGAACCGGCGCTGGGCGAAGCGATTGCAGCGTTTCTCGCAGGCCAATGCGCTTGACCGGATGACTGCACGGCTTACTCTTGCGTGAAAGTATCTTGCTTGAGAGGAAGCCCCCCGATGACCTTTGGTTTGACCCGTGCGATTGCCACGCTGTCGATCGCCGTATCGCCGATCGCGCTGTCAGCTGCGGCCCATGCCGAGGAAGCGGAGGGTGATGCCGCTGTCGTTGCCACTACGACCGCCGTCGCTGTAACCCAGGCCGCGCCGCTCGCCCGCACGGCGCCGCCGACCCTTGCCGAGGCTGAACGCTTCATCGTGGATGCCGAACGGCAGTTGCTGGATTACAGCAATCGGTCCAGCCGCATCGCCTGGATATATGAAACCTATATTACGCCCGACACAGAGGCGGTAAATGCAGCATCGGCGGCGCAGGGGACCGAATTGTCGGTGCGCCTCGCGCTGCAGGCGGCGCGCTACGCCAATGTTCCCGGCCTGACCGAGGAGTTGCGCCGCAAGCTGACGATATTGCGCACCGGAATCACTTTGCCCGCGCCCACCACCGCCGGGGCCGCCGATCAGCTGGCGACAATCACCACCGGCATGCAATCGACCTATGGTGCAGGGCGCGGCACGTTGCGCGGCGAGCCGATATCGGGATCGGATATCGAGGCCGAAATGGGCACCAACCGCAACCCCGCCGAGCTTGAGGAGATGTGGACCAGCTGGCACAATAATGTCGGTGGCGAAATGGGGGACGACTATGCGCGCATGGTCGAAATCTCCAATCGCGGCGCGCGCGAACTGGGCTTTGCCGATGTCGGGGCATTGTGGCGGTCGAACTATGACATGTCGCCGGAGGAATTTGCACGGCTGACCGACCGGCTGTGGGCCGAAGTCAAACCGCTGTACGATGAACTGCACTGCTTCGTCCGCGCCGGCCTCAACAACCGCTATGGCGAAGAGGTGCAGGCCGCAACGGGACCAATCCGGGCGGACTTGCTGGGCAACATGTGGGCGCAGGAATGGGGCGGGATCTACGATATAGTGGCTCCCCCCGGGGCAGGCGAAATCGGCTATGACGTAGGGGAATTGCTGACCACACAAAATTTCGATGCGCTGCGCATGGTGCGCACGGGTGAAGGATTTTTCTCCTCGCTGGGTTTCGATCCGTTGCCGGAGACATTCTGGACGCGGTCGCAATTTACCAAGCCCGCCGACCGGGAAGTCATCTGCCACGCATCGGCATGGAACCTCAACAATATCGACGATCTGCGGATCAAGATGTGCATCCGCGTCAATGCTGACGATTTCACGACGATTCATCACGAACTGGGCCATAATTATTATCAGCGCGCCTATAACGGCCTGAGTTTCCTTCACCTCAATGGTGCAAATGACGGCTTTCATGAGGCGATCGGGGATATGGTCGCGCTGTCGATCACGCCCGATTATCTGGTGCGCATCGGCCTCCTCCCGCAGTCAGCGGTGCCGGGGCCGGACCGCGATATCGGATTGTTGTTGCGTCAGGCGATGGACAAGGTCGCGTTCCTGCCGTTCAGCCTGCTTATGGATCGCTGGCGCTGGGGCGTATTTGCGGGACAGATTCGCCCCGCAGGCTATAACGGCGCATGGAACGCGCTGCGTCTGCAATATCAGGGAATTGCCCCGCCGGGTGAGCGCCCTGCCAATGGCTTCGACCCCGGTGCCAAGTATCATATTCCGGCGAGCGTCCCCTACACGCGCTATTTCCTTGCGCGCATCCTCCAGTTCCAGTTTTACGAAGCGGCGTGCAAGGAAGCGGGCTGGACCGGACCGCTGCACCGCTGTTCCTTCTACGGCAACGAAGCGGTCGGCACGCGCCTCAACGCGATGCTGGCGATGGGCGCCAGCCGTCCGTGGCCTAATGCGCTCGAGGCCTTCACCGGCAGCAGGGAAATGAGCGGCCGCGCGATGGTGGAATATTTCCGCCCGCTGATGACATGGTTGCAGCAGCAAAACGCCGGGCGGAGTTGCGGCTGGTAAGCATGCGCTAATCCGTAACTGCTGCATGCCATTGCGCAAACGGGCCGCTGCCCATTGCCAATGCCTGGATCTGGGCATGCGCTGTGTTGAGTGCGACGGTGGCGCGGGTGTCCGGGTGGACCGGGCGGCGCAGCGGGCGGCGGCCATCGGGCATGGCGATAATCTCGACGATGGCATCGGCAACATCCTGCGGGTCGGTGCTGCCGCCGCTGCCAAATCGGCTGCGCGATCCGGCAATGAATTCGGCATAGGCGGTGCGGCCCTCGTCGCTGGCGCGCGCGATCATCGCATCCGATGCGGTCGCGCCGCTGGCCCAGATATTGGTCGGATAGCCGCCGGGCTGAACGATGCTGACCTCCACCCCGTGCGGCGCGAGTTCATAGGCCATGGCCTCAAACATCGCCTCGACCGCGAATTTGGTGCCGCAATAAGCGCCGATTCCCGGAAAGATGACGCGCCCCAATTGAGACGAAACATTGACGATCAGCCCGCTGCGCGCGGTACGCATGGCGGGAAGTGCGGCGCGGGCAACGCGCAGATAGCCGAACAAATTTGTATCGAAAATCTGTTCGATACCCTGTTCGTCGGTCAGTTCCACTGGCCCGAAAAGGCCGATTCCAGCATTGTTGACCACAGCGGATAGCGCGCCGCCATTGGCGCGTTCGGCGGCTGCGATGGCCGCTGTCACTTGAGCAGGCACAGTAACGTCGAGCTCGATCAGGTCGATACGCAGATTCTCTGCGCGGGCGACGGCGGCAAGTTCGGCGGCTTCCGGCCGCGCACCGTCCGCCATATTCCGCATGGTCGCAAACACGTGCGCGCCGCTGCGCGCCGCATGGAGCGCGGTCAGGCGACCGAAGCCCGAGCTGCATCCGGTGACCAGCACTGATTTGCCGGTCAAGTCGGGGCGAGCGGCGGCCGTCTGCGCAAGGGCCGGAGCCGCAAGCGCAGCGGCGGCAAGGGTCGCAGTGCCGCCCAGTAACTGGCGACGATTGGGGGCGGGGTGATCTACATGGCAATCTCCTTCGATCCGCCCCGCCGTCCGGTTTACCGGAATGGCGGCTCGTTCTCCGCCGTCCGGTTTACCGGAATGGCGGCTCGTTAAACGCCCTGAGTTTGCGTGAATGCAATTTGCCGCCTTCTTCGCGCAGCAGATCGCGGGCGGTGACGCCGATTTGCAGATGCGCGGCGATTGCCTCTTCGTAAAAGCGGTTGGCTTGCCCCGGCAGCTTGAGTTCACCGTGCAGCGGCTTGTCCGATACGCACAGCAAAGTGCCATAGGGAACGCGGAAGCGATAGCCCTGTGCGGCGATGGTCGCCGATTCCATGTCGATGCCGATGGCGCGCGACTGGCTGAAGCGCAGCGCGCTTTCCGAATAGCGCAATTCCCAGTTGCGATCGTCGGTGGTTACCACGGTGCCGGTGCGCATCCGTCTCTTCAGGTCTGCGCCGCTTTCGCCCGACACGAGTTCGGCCGCGCGGGCGAGGCTGACTTGAACCTCGGCTATCGCCGGGATCGGAATTTCGCGCGGCAGCACGGTATCGAGCACATGATCGTCGCGCAGATAGGCGTGGGCCAGCACATAGTCGCCGATGCGCTGGGTGGGCCTGAGGCCACCGCAATGGCCGATCATCAGCCAGGCCTCGGGGCGCAGCACCGCAAGATGGTCGGTTACGGTCTTTGCATTGGATGGCCCAACGCCGATGTTGACGAGGCTGATGCCAAGCCCGCCGGGCGCAATCAGGTGATAGGCCGGCATCTGGTGCCGCCGCCAGGCGCTGTCCGCGACCAGCTGGGTCGGGTCGGCACCCGGTGCCTCGGTGTACAGCCCGCCTGCACCCGACAATGCGGTATAGCGCCCTTTTCCGACCTGGCCCGCCGCCCAGCTGACAAATTCATCGACATACCGATGATAGTTGGTGAACAGGATGAACTTCTGAAAATGTTCGGCCGGGGTTCCGGTGTAGTGTTTGAGCCGAGCCAGGCTGAAATCGGTGCGCAGCGCGTCGAACAGCGCCAGCGGGCGGTTGGCATTTTCATCGGGGATGAACTGCCCGTCGGCAAGCTCGTCGCCGATCAGCGCCAGTTCCGTTGCGGGGAAATGACGCGACAGTAATTGCGGAGAAACCCCGCCCAGCGCGCCGCCGGTCATTCCGTCGAGCACGTAAGGGAAGGGGATTTCCTGTGATCCCGCCACCACTTCGAACCGCACTGCATATTGCTGGGAAATCAGGCCCAGCTGTTCGCGCAGATAGGGTTCGAACAGGTCGGGCCGGGTAATGGTGGTCGCATAACTGCCCGCATCAGCCAGCCGCCCGAACGCCACGGACCGGTCGCCGCCATGTTCGACCCCGTCATAATGGATGCGCAGTTCAGGATAGGCAAAGGCCCCGTTCGACCGCAGCAGGGGGTCAGGCAGCGTCCCTTTGGCGACGAACACCGCCACTGCTTCACGCAATCGCGACACCGATGCATCATAGCGCCGGTGAATCTGGTCGATGGCGGAATCGACCGCTGCTTCTGCCTTGCCCGCCATGCCCCTCGT
>JANNMK010000013.1:0-1784 GCA_031397785.1 Sphingomonas sp.
CCAGCCGCCTTCAATGCCGAGGAAGGTGGACTGGAGATATCCGGTCATTCCGCCGCCTCCGCAAAACTCTCACCGTGAAGCAGTTCTGCCGAACAGCGTTGCATGGTTTCGCTGGCGCGGGCGATGGCGTTGGTCAGATAAAAATCCTTGACCGGCGAGGGAATCGGGCCGGACGGACTGGCGTCGAGCTCGGGCAGCGACCAGCCATAGTCGGCGATTTGTGCCTCCTTGCCCAATTGAGGCACGGCGGCGATCATCGCAGCACGGCAGGCGATGAAATTGTCAAAGGCGAGGTTGACACCCAGGACATCGGCGAGCGCCCGGAAAATGCTCCAGTCTTCGCGCGCATCGCCGGGCGGGAAAGTCGCGCGCTCGGAGCGTTGCACCCGCCCTTCGGTACTGACGTAGGTGCCGGGTTTTTCGGGCCAGGCGGCGGCGGGCAGGATGATGTCGGCGGCAGCTGCGCCCTTGTCCCCATGATGGCCAACGAAAACCTTTACGCTGCCGCTAAACTTCGTGAAATCGACCTCGTCGGCGCCGAGGAAGAAGGCGAGTTTGGGCTGTGCAGCGACAATATCGGCGATACCGCCGGGCTGTGCATAGCCGAGCATCAGGCCGCCCATGCGCGCAGCGGCCATGTGCACGATATTGAGACCGTTCCAACCGTCCCTCACGAGATCGAGCGTATCGAACAGGCCGAGCACTGCGCCATGCGCACCAGGGACCGACAGCGCGCCGCCACCCATGATGACCATGGGGCGTTCGGCTTTGGCAAAGGCTTCGGTCACCGCTTTCGGCAATTGTCCGATCAGCGCAGCATCGTCTCCCAGCCATTCCGTGCGGTAGGTGAGATCGACCTCGGGCCCGATGGCGAACACGCGCGCTTTTCTGCGCCACACCGCTTTGCGGATGCGTGTGTTGATCAGCGGCGCTTCCCAGCGGAGGTTTGTGCCGATCAGCAGAACCGCGTCGGCTTCCTCTGCACGCGCGATGCCGGTGTTGAAATTGACCGCGGACAGGCTGGTGACATCGTAGCTGAGGCCGGTCTGGCGCCCTTCAAGCAGGGTTGAGCCCAGCGCGGCGAGCAGGGTTTTGGCCGCAAACATGGTTTCGCAGTCGACAAGGTCACCGGCGACCGCAGCGACGGACGAGCCGGCATTGACGGCGGCGATGGCGGCGAATGCCTCCGGCCAGCTTGCCGGCTGGAGCTGGCCGTCACGGCGGATCCAGGGGCGGTCGAGGCGGCGGGCCATCAGGCCGTCGATGTGGTGGCGGGTCTTGTCGTGCGCCCATTCTTCGTTGACGTCGTCGTTGATGCGCGGGAGGACGCGCATCACCTGGCGGCCGCGCGCGTCGACCCGGATGTTGGTGCCAACCGCGTCCATGACATCGATGCCGGGGGTCTTGTTGAGCTCCCATGGGCGCGCTTCGTAAGCGTAGGGCTTGCTGGTCAGCGCGCCGACCGGGCAGAGATCGACGACATTGCCGCTGAGTTCGCTGTTGACCGCCTGTTCGAGGTAGCTGGTGATCTGCATGTTTTCGCCGCGACCGATCGCCCCGATGCTCTCGACGCCCGCGATTTCCTCGGCGAATGCGACCTGCAGGATCAGTCCCTCGCCTACGGCAAAGGCCATAGCCGCTATGACGAAAACAAGCGCGCGGTAACCGAAAAATACATGGGCCCCATCGTCAAGACGGTGATGACCCGCTGCATCCACTGCACCCGCTGCGTCCGCTTTGCCGAGGAAATCGCCGGCGTCGAGAGCATCGGGGCGATCGGTCGC
>JANNMK010000015.1:0-9378 GCA_031397785.1 Sphingomonas sp.
AGAGCGTTTCGCCGAAGAGGACAAGGTCCGCAAGGAAGCCGCCGAAGCCAAGAATAACGCCGAAAGCCTGATCCACACCACCGAACGGCAGATTGCCGAACATGGCGACAAGGTCGATGCAAGCCTCAAGGGCGAAATCGAAGCCGCCATCGCCGAAGCCAAAACCGCCGTCGAAAGCGGCGACGCCGAAGCGATGAAGGACAAGAGCTCGGCGCTCGCCACGGTCGCGATGAAGCTCGGCCAGGCGATCTACGAGAAGGAACAGGCGGACGCCGCACCCGGCGCTGACGATGCCGCTGCGGCGGCGGACGACAATGTGGTCGACGCCGAATTCTCCGAAGTCGAAGACGACAAGAAGTAAAACACTCTTCTCCCTCTCCCCGTCAGGGAAGAGGGCCGGGGAGAGGGGGAGTTGGGCGAGGCTGGTCACATCGTTGCGTGACAGCCCCTATCCCAACCCTCTCCCTTGAAGGGGAGAGGGCTTTGAGACATGCAAACAGACATCGATTTCTACGAATTGCTCGAATGTGAGCGGACCGCCGATGAAGGCGCGCTCAAGGCAAGCTATCGCCGCCTCGCAATGCGTTTTCACCCGGATAAGAATCCTGGCGATGCGGAATCGGAAGCCCGGTTCAAGGCGATCAGCGAAGCCTATGACTGCCTGAAGGACCCGCAGAAGCGGGCGGCCTATGACCGTTATGGCAAGGCCGCATTCCAGAATGGCGGCCATGGCGCAGGGCAAGGCGGCGGCGATTTCGGCGATATCGGCGATATTTTCGAAACCATCTTCGGCAGCGCTTTTGGCGGCGGCCAGCAACCGGGCAGGCGCGCGGCACAGCGCGGCGCCGATTTGCGCTACGATCTGGAAATCGCGCTCGATGACGCCTTTCATGGCAAGAGCATCGACATTGATGTCGAAGTCGCGGTCGGCTGCGCCACCTGTTCAGGCAGCGGGGCGAAACCCGGCACCAGTGCCGCGCGGTGCCGCACCTGTGCAGGGCACGGCAAGGTGCGCGCGCAGCAGGGCTTTTTCATGGTCGAACGGCCCTGCCCCACCTGCCATGGCGCAGGCGAAGTCATCGCCGATCCATGCACGGCCTGCCACGGCGAAGGGCGGATCGACCGCAAAAAAACGCTGACCGTTGCGGTGCCGCCCGGTGTCGACGAAGGCACCCGCATCCGCCTGTCGGGCGAAGGAGAAGCCGGGCCGCGCGGCACGCCAGCGGGCGATCTCTACATCTTCCTCCACGTCAAGAAACACAGCGTGTTCAGCCGTGAAGGATCGACGCTGTTCGCCGAAGTGCCGATCAGCTTCACCACTGCGGCGCTCGGCGGCGAAATCGTCGTTCCTGGGCTCGACCGCGAAGACCATGAATTTCGCATCCCGGCCGGGATTCAGTCGGGCAAACAATTGCGCAAGCGCGGCGCAGGCATGCCCGTGCTCAACGCGCGCGGCGCAGGCGATCTCGTCATCCAGGTCGAGGTTGAAACCCCGACGCGGCTGTCAGCCAAGCAACGCGAACTGCTCGAAGCCTTTCGCGAAACAGAAACCGGCGACGAATGCCCGAACAGCCAGGGCTTCTTCGGCCGCATCCGCGACATGTTCGGCACCTAGCCTCGGCACCTCGAGGACCTCGTGACCGAAGGTTTTTGGGGGAATGGTGCCGCTTACAGGACTCGAACCTGTGACCCCCGCATTACGAATGCGATGCTCTACCAGCTGAGCTAAAGCGGCAATCTCTGGGGCATTATCAGCAGGCCCGGGGTGAGACAAGCGCGGGCGCAGGATTTTTGGCCGCCATGTGCTTGTCGATGCCGCGATCCGTGCTACCCGTCGGCCTCGCGCCGTCTCGCGCGCCGGAGACTTTGCCATGCCCCGCCTGCCGCTTTGCTCGATTGCGCTTGCGCTCACACTCGCTGCCCTGCCCGCCGCCGCTCAGCAGAATATGGATGCGGTGCAGATCCGCACCGAAACTGCAGCACCCGGCGTATCGGTGCTGTTCGGCGCAGGCGGCAATATCGCGGTCAGCCATGGGCCGGACGGGACAATCGTCGTCGACGATCAATTCGCCCCCCTGACCGCGCGTATCCAGGCCGCCATCGCCGCGCTCGGCGCAGCACCGACCAGCTATCTCATCAACACTCACTGGCATTATGATCACACCGGCGGCAACGAGAATTTCGGGCGGGCCAGCGCCGTCATCATGGCGCAGGATCATGTTCGCGAACGGATGGCAGCGGGCGGCACCGTGCTCGGCAACGCCATAGCCGCCGCGCCCGCCGTCGCGCTGCCGGTCATCACCTGGCATGATGGCATCCAGCTGCACATGAACGGCGGCATCCGCACCATGCACATGCCGCACGCCCATACAGATGGCGACAGCGTCGTCCACTTCACCGCCGCCAACGTGTTTCACATGGGCGATCTGTTCATGCACCGCGTCAGCCTGCCGTTCATTGATCTCGACAGCGGCGGCAACGCGCGCGGTTTCCTCGCCGCCGCCAACCGGGTGATCGCGTTGGCCAACGACGACAGCGTCATCATCCCCGGCCACGGGCCACTGGCGCGCAAAGCCGACCTCGTCGCGTGGCGCGACATGCTGGCCGAAGTCATCGCCACCGTCGAACGGGAAAAAGCAGCGGGCAAGACGCTCGAGCAGGTGGTTGCGCTCCGCCCGGCGGCCCGCTGGGATATCAACCCGGATGCCTTCATCAAGGGCGATGCGTTCGTAACGGCGGTATGGCGCAGTCTGGAAACAGGCGCGCACACGTCTGGCGATACGCATGATGCAGGAGCGCCGGAGCATTCCCACCGCTGACCGGGCGTGCGCGGCCAGGCGATCGGTGCGGCCGCAGCGCCGCTTTTGCAACCCCTGCCCCCGCCCCGAGCCCCGCCGCTGCCCCCGCTCCCCCCGGCAAGACCGGCCATGACGGGCCAGATAGCCTTTCTCTATAATCATGATGCCGCGCATCAGGTGGCGCACAGCGCGGGCATCGCCGGCGCGCTGGCTGGCCGTTCACCGGCGCAGACAGTGGTGGCGGCAACCGCCGGCCCGCTGATTCGCGCGGAACTGCAAAAGCATCTGTCCGCCGATCAGATCGCCGCAATCGACTGGCTGGACCTGTCGCTGCCGTCCTGGCTCGCTTCCCTGCTGGCGCCGCTCAACCGGCTGCTGCCGCTCGAACGGTTGATGCGGCTGCTGTGGCATCGCCGCCGCCTGCGGTCTGCGCTGGCCATCGTCTCGACCGAACGCACCTGCCTGTTGCTCAAGCGGCTGTGGCGCAACGGCGATTGCCCGCGCTTCATTCTGGTGCCCCACGGCGCGGGTGACCGCAATGTGACGACCCACCCCGCCTATCGCGACTTCGATCTGTTCCTGCTCAGCGGGGCAAAGGTCGCCGACCAGTTCATCAATGCCGGACTGGCTGGCAAGGCCCAATGTCGCATCATCGGTTATGCCAAGTTCGACGGATTGCGCGGACGCACGCCCGACAGCTTTTTCGGCAACGCCCGGCCGACATTTCTCTACAATCCCCACTTCGACCCGCGCCTGTCGAGCTGGTACAATCATGGCCCGTCGGTTCTCGAATGGTTTTTCCGGCGTGCCGGCGACTATAATCTGATCTTTGCACCGCACGTCATGCTGTTTGCCAAGAAAATTCACATCTCACCGGAACATAGGATCACCAGAATACGCCGGGAAATCGACGATAAATATCGCCATGCGGCCAACATCCGCATCGATACCGAAAGCTCGCGATTGTTCGACATGAGCTACACGATCGCTGCCGATGTCTATATCGGCGATGTCAGCAGCCAGATTTACGAGTTTCTCCACCGCCCCCGCCCCTGTTTTTTCATCGACAGCCACGGCGGAAGCGAGAGCGCCAACACCGGGGAATATGATTTCTGGCGCAATGGTCCAGTCGTCCGGTCTGTCCGGCAATTGGGGGAGGCATTGCCCGATTTCGAAGCGGTCGGTGCGGCCTATCGCGCCATCCAGATCGACAGGATGGCCTATACCGCCGACCGGACCGATCCGCGCCCGGCATCGGTCAGGGGTGCATCCGCCATTGCCGACTATCTTGCCGCGCCAGACCCCTGACGCCAGTTCTGGCTGTGCCAGCCGCGCCGCACCGCCAGCGCGGCCAGCCTTTTGCCGCCATTGACGATCACGCCATCGTCCGCCCAGTCGAGCAGCGGGCCGTCGCTGTCATGGTCGGTATAGAAGCGGACATGGCAGGCCGCCCGATCAATACCCTGGGCGGCAAACCATTGCTCCACTCGCGCCAGCTTGTGCGCGCCATAACAATTTTCGCCGATCATCCTGCTGCGATAGCCGCCATCGGCCAGCCGCTGGTGACAGGTGGCGATCACCGCATCGAAGCCCAGCTGCCGGCCGATCGTTTCGGCATAGATATCCGGCGCCGCGGTCGCGATGATCATGCGCGCGCCTGCCGCCTTGTCGCGGGCCATTGCCGCCCCCGCGCCGGGCTGGACATCGGCGGGCACCAGCCGGGCGGAGAAACCGTCCGCCAGCCTTGTAGCCTGCACCGCCGTGATCTCCCGCCCGATAAACAGCGCAATGCCGAACTGCTTCATCGGTTTTCGGTCATAAAGTTTCAACTTATACCCGATCATCGCAACGATCCAGATCGGCAGGCCAACCAGACGCCATAAATGCTGCCGGGCGGCCGCATAGAGCAGGAACGGCGTGAACGTCGGCCGGGTCAGCACCGTCCGGTCCAAATCATAGATTGCAATTGATTGCATGCGCGCATACCCAAGGTTTTGTTGCGCCTTCGTATCGGAAGTCATTTTTGTTGCAAGCACCAATCACCGCTGTCGTGCTGGCCGGACAACGGCCGGGCACCGACGCTCTGGCCGCACAATTCGGGCTGACGGCAAAGGCGCTGGTGCCGCTCGCCGGCGAACCGATGCTGACCCATGTCGTGCGCACCCTCAACGCCTCGCCTCTGATCGGTGAGGTCATCGTGCTTGCCCAGGATGTCGAAATGCTCGCGCCCGCCATCGTCTCTGGCGGCGGGGCGCGTCTGGTGCGCAGCAACGACGGGATATCGAGCAGCCTGATCGCGCTCGCCGATGGTGGGACTGCCGCCTATCCCTGGCTGGTGACCACTGCGGACAATCCGCTGCTCACCGGGGCGATGGTCGCCCAATTTGTCGGCGATGCGCGGTCGGACCTTGCCATCGGCATGGTATCCCGCACCAACATGCTGGAGACATATCCGCACTCGGCGCGCACCTGGCTGAAGTTCGCCGATGATGGCTGGTCCGGTGCCAATCTGTTCATGCTGCGCAATGACAAGGTCGCATCGGCCCTCGCGATGTGGGCCGCTGCGGAAAAAGACCGTAAACAGGCTTGGAAACTATTCTGGCATTTCGGCCCATGGCTCGCCCTCTTGGCGATCACCCGGCGGATCACCATGGGTCAGGCACTGGAAAAGGCGGGCAAGGGGTTGCGGCTTGCCGCCTGTCTCGTCGCGATGGCCGATCCGGCAGCAGCCATCGATGTCGACAAGATGAGCGATCACGCGGCGGCCGAACGCATCCTGCTTCAGCGCGGATAGCGTAGCGGATAGCGCAGCCGATCGTCCGCATCGCCGCCGCTTGCCCTCACCCCACTTCCGCCCGCAACGCGCCGATCAGTCCCGGCACCGCCACCAGCCGCCCTTCCTCTTCATCGAGGATCGCGCGAAACGCCTGCTTTTGCAGAGCGCGCACGACATCGCCCGCTATCTCGCTGCCCGGAGGGGCGGCGCTGGCAACGATGGCGATCAGTCGTTCGGCGGCGTGCAACCGCCCCCACAGATAGTCATTCTCCCTGAATGCGCGGCTGAAAAATGCGCCGAAACTGTTGAACTGTATGCCTTTCAAACTGGCCTCGGCCCCGCCGACACGGATCGCGCTGGCGTCGTCCGGCGATATGCGGTCGATCTTTATCGGGTCGAATTCGCCGTCACCATCGCCCTGCAGCAATGGCAAGGTCGCCGCGTCGTAAAAAGCAAAGCCAAGATAGGCGAGCACCAGCTCGCGCCGCATCGCCTTGGGCAGATCGCCTAGCGCATCGGCCAGCCGCTCGTCGGCATGATGGTCCGCCACTTGCAACGCGCGGCGTTCGGCAATGCAGGTCAGCAGCGGCCCGGCATCGTCGGCATGTCCGGCCTCGGTCACCAGCCCGTCATAATGATCGCTGTTTTCGCGGTCGAGATAGGTGCCCAGGCTTTCGTAGATCGCGCTACGCATCGCCTCCAGCGCCGCCACCGGCACATCCTGCGCGGCGCCCGTCACCTCGTCCAGCCTGCGCGCCAGGTGGCGCAGACGGCGGATGCGATAGCCGACGTCATGGCTGCGGAAAAACAGGATCGCCGCATCGCTGCCCCCGTCCTTGCCGCCCAGCCGGTCGACGCCCGATGCCCGGACCGCATGCCATATCCGCACGGTCCATGCCTCGCGCTCGTGCAGTTCGCTCGAGCCATCGGCATCGGCGGCGATCCGCGCCAGGGCATCGACCATCAACGACAGTTTGAGGTTCGAATAAGCGACGAAACTATAGCCGCCTTCCTGCGCCGCACGGACATGCGCCGCCGCACGCCACCCGGCGAGCCGCGCTGCCGTCGGCTTGTCGAGAAAGAAAGTCCGCCCCAGCGATGCCTCGATCCGCGCCTCGACCTCCCCCTGCATCGCCGCAACGATCGCGCGCATCCGCATTATTCTAGCCGTCAGCGCCTCCAGCGCCTCGACATTGTCGCGGATCGGCTGTTCGCGCGGAATGTCGGACAATGTCTTGAATATCGCTGCGAAAAACCCGGGTAGTTCGTCGTTTCCGGCGCTTTTACCGCCCATGGAAATGCTTTTGCGCCCCGGTTTGGGGTCGATATAGACAAATCGCCGGTCGACCTCGCGGCGGGCCGGGCGCTGTTTCAGCGCCGCGATCGCCGGTTTGAACGGCGCGTTGGCCAGCACCGATCCGTCGACCAGCACCCGGTCCTCGTCGCCCGCGCCCAGATGCCGCTGCAAATATGCCGCCCGTTCGCGCCACGCCCCACCCCGCCGGGCCAGCACGGCGTCCATCTCGCGCACCGAAAATGGCGGAAACGCCCCGGGAAAGCTCGCCGTCGCCCGCGCCGCAAAGGCCAGGCCCACGGTGTCCGACAGATGGTCCGCCAACCCCGCTGCATGGCGAAAGCCAAAGGTCAGGCGGTGCTCGGTCTCCTGCACCTCGGCCGGGCTGTTGAGCCGCATAACCTCGGCATGGCCATGAAAATCGGTGACGGTGACCATCAGGTCCATCGGCTGCATCGGCGGCAGCAGCACCGGCCCCTTTGGTCCCTGCGCCATGGCGGCAAACGCATCGAGCAACAGCCCGGTGAACACCTGCCCGCCAAAGGGTGGCGCAAACCAGCGTGCGCGCACAAATTGGGAGAGTTTCGAACGCACTTCGGCCCGCGCCCCGCGCTCCACCGTGGTATCGATGGCATTTTTCGGCGTGCGCGTCGCCAGCCATGCCAGCGGCACCGCCCAGAATTTGGTGAAGCGCGACCATGGCCGTGCGTCGGGATCGATCAGCACGGTCACATCGGCCTTGTCGAGCCACAGGTCTGTCAGCGGATCGAGCGATTCCCCGGTGGTGATCGCCCGCGCCAGAAATACCCCGTTGATCCCGCCAGCGCTCGCCCCCGCCACGATATCGGCCAGCACCCTCAGCCGGGTGCCGGTGGTCGCAGTCATCGTCGCCAGCAGCGCGCGATACGCCGCCTCGACGCCCGCGCTGGCCGCCTCGCCATCCGCTTCGGCCCGGCTGGCGCGCACCAGCCGCCAGATTTCCTTGGTCACGCCATGCATATAGACGGCCAGGCTGATCCCGCCGTAGCAGACCAGCGCGAGGCGAAGTTCCTTTTCCCGCATGGCAGGCAGCCTATCGCACTGCCATTGGCGAAACCAGCCCTCGCCAGCCGCACTGCCAGTCCCTATGTTCGCTCAATGTCCCGCATCCGCGTTCTTCTGACCAACTCGGCGCTCGGCCCGCTCGATTACCGGCTGCCGCATGGCATCGATGCGCCGCCCGGCAGCCTTGTCGAAGTTCCGCTCGGCCCGCGCCGGGTGCTCGGCGTGGTGTGGGATCCGTTGAGCGACAGCGCAGCGCTGGCGAGCGAAACCGTCGGCGACAACCGGCTGCGGGAGATTTTCGGCGTCCACCCGCTGCCGCCGCTGCCGGCGGATCTGCGCCGCCTCGTCGAATGGACCGCCGACTATTATCTCAGCCCCCCCGGCGCCGTGCTGCGCATGGTCATTCCATCGGTTGCGCTGCGCGAAGGTGGCCGCCCGATCGTCGAATATCGCGCCACCGGCGTGGCACCACCGCGCATCACCCCGCAGCGCGCACAGGCCATCAAGGCGATCGGCACCGCGCAGGGCAGCATCGCCGATCTCGCCGCGCTATCTGGCGTCTCGGATGCAGTGCTGCGCGGCCTCATCCATGCCGGGGCCTTGGCCGCCGTCGCCATCGCCGCCGATGCGCCGCCGCCGATGCCCGATCCCGGCTTCGCCCCGCCCGCGCTCAGCGAAGAACAATCCGCCGCCGCCACCACGCTGCGCGCCGCCGTGGGCAGCGGCTTTCAGCCCTATCTGCTCGATGGCGTCACCGGCTCGGGCAAAACCGAAGTCTATTTCGAAGCGGTGGCAAAGGCGATCCGTGCCGGCAAGCAGACGCTCATCCTGCTCCCCGAAATCGCCCTTACCCAGCCGATGCTCAAACGGTTCGCGCTGCGTTTCGGCTGCGCTCCCGTCGCCTGGCACTCCGGCCTGCGCCAGACCGAGCGCCGCGCCAATTGGCGCGCCATCGCCGGTGGCAGCGCCGCCGTCACCATCGGCGCGCGCTCGGCGCTGTTCCTGCCTTACGCCAATCTTGGCCTGATCGTCGTCGACGAAGCGCATGAGGCGAGCTTCAAGCAGGAGGACGGCGTCCATTATCACGCCCGCGATGTCGCGGTGATGCGCGCCAAATTCGCGCACGTTCCCGTCATCCTCGCCAGCGCCACGCCCGCGATCGAAAGCCGCGCCCAGGTCGATGCCGGGCGCTACAGGGAAATCCGGCTGCCCGCCCGCTTCGGCGGCGCGACCCTCCCTGCCATCCGTGCCATCGACATGCGCAGCGACCCGCCCGATCGCAGCGCATGGCTCGCCCCGCGCCTTGTCGCTGCCATCGACGAACGGATGGCGCGCGGCGAACAATCGCTCCTGTTCCTCAACCGGCGCGGCTATGCCCCGCTCACATTGTGCCGCACCTGCGGCCATCGTTTCCAATGCCCCAATTGCACGGCGTGGATGGTCGAGCATCGGTTGATGCACCGCCT
>JANNMK010000140.1:0-2761 GCA_031397785.1 Sphingomonas sp.
CGTCCAGTGCTGCGACGGGCGGCAGTGTGGCGGCGCAGGCCTCCACCGATGACACCGAAACCGATGATCATCATCGCCCAGGTAGCGGGCTCAGGAACCGCCCCAGCAGCAAAGGACAGATTGCCGGAAAACGCGGCATCGCCCCCGGTGGTGCCGGTAACCGAAATCACGTTTGTGCCTCCCGGGACGACGTTTTGATTCAGAAGGTTACGGAACTCCTGAACACCAGTCGAAAGGATGTTGAACGACACGCCGTTCAAGGTCACCGAACTGAAATCGATGTTGGTCGTCTGGTTATTGCCGGTCATTACCGAACTGATCGAAGCGCTCACTAGTCGAAATCCTGCAGGGGTCACGAACGTGAACTGGCTGGCGAACGAGCAAGGCGCGCTCGAAGCAGGCGAGCACGTAACATCAGGGTTTCCGAATACTCCGGCAGACCCGGTGACATCGATGAAATCCGCTGCAGCCGCCGGGGCAGCAGCAGCCAGTGCGGCGACGGCAAGTAGGGCAGATGGTAATTTGAACATCAGAGTTCTCCCTTGGACATGGTAAAATGACGCAAATAACGCGCCGCAAACCATTTAATCTTTTGGAGTCAACCCAGTTCCATTCGCCGCCGAAATATATCGTTTCGCCGCTACAACATAATGCTATTCGTTTCTTGAGCGAACCAAAATATAGTCGGATTCTTTAAGTTGGTATCAAACATGCTGCTCTTCTGGATGAATAGGATATTAATCGCTGCTAAATTCGGATATTGACTAATCTTATACTCGCCGTTGACTGGACAACAGATAGGGCCTTGCCCTTTCATTACCCCGACGCGAGGCCATCAATGGTTTGAAAATTCGCCTTTTCAGGCGGTAGGCTGAACCATGTCCAGCGCCTCTGCCGCCGCCATCCACGCCGCTTCCGCCGCCTCGATTTCTTTTTCCACCGCACCGCGCCGCTGCATCAACTCGCCCATCGTCGCATCCCGTTCCTGCGGACCCGCGCTGGTGGGATCGAACATCGCGCGTTCGATGCGATTGCGGGCCGCGGTCAGGTCGGCCAGCGTCTTTTCGGTGCGCGTCACATCCGCCTGCAAGCTGCGCGCCGCCTCGCGCGCCGCCGCTGCCGCCTTGCGTCCCGCCTTGCTATTGTCCTTGGTCACTCCGCCTTTGCCCGCCGGCTTGTCCGGCGCGCCGCCCTTGCCCAGCACGAAATCGGTATAATCCTCCAGCGTACCGGCATATTCGCGCGCCTCGCCGCCATCGACCAGCACCAGCCGGTCGGCGACCAGGTCGATCATGTGCCGGTCGTGGCTGACCAGCACCACCGCGCCGGTATAGCTGTTAAGCGCCTGGACCAGCGCCTCGCGGCTATCGACGTCGAGGTGGTTGGTCGGCTCGTCGAGGATGAGGAGGTGCGGCGCGTTGCGGGTGATCAGCGCCAGCGCCAGCCGCGCCCGCTCGCCGCCCGACAAAGACCCGACCTTCTGCATGGCGAGCGTGCCCGAAAAACCGAAGCGCCCCAGTTGCGCGCGCACGACATGCGGCGCCGCCCCACGCATCTCGCGGCTCATATGCTCCATCGGCGTATCGCGCCCGTCCAGTTCCTCGACCTGATATTGTGTGAAATAGCCAACGCTCATCTTGCCGCTGGCGGTCATGTCGCCGTCCATCGGCGTCAGCTGCGCCGCCAGCAATCGGGCCAGCGTGGTCTTGCCGTTGCCGTTCTTGCCGAGCAGCGCGATCCGGTCGTCGGGATCGATCCTGAGGTTAAGCCGGGTCAGGATCGGCGTCTCGTCATAACCGACCGCGGCGAGATCGAGCGTGATCAGCGGCGGGCGCAGCTCGCTGGGGTCGGGAAAGGCAAAGGCGAGGCTGGGGTCTTCCATCGCCGCGGCGATGGGCTGCATCCGCGCCAGCGCCTTGGCGCGGCTCTGCGCCTGTTTCGCGGTGCTCGCCCGGGCGCTGTTGCGCGCCACATAATCGGCCAGCTTGGCCCGTTCGGTCGCCTGCTTTTCGCGCGCCGCCGCCAGCTGCGCCAGCCGCTCGGCGCGCTGCATCTCGAATGCGTCATAGCCGCCGGGGTACAGCGTCACCTTGCCGCGCTCCAAGTGGAGGATATGGTCGACGACATTGTGGTGGAGGTCGCGTTCGTGGCTGATGATCAGCACCGTCGCGCGATAATCCTTGAGGAAATTCTCGAGCCACAATGTCGCTTCGAGGTCGAGGTGGTTCGACGGCTCGTCGAGCAGCAACAGGTCGGGCTCGGAAAACAGCAACGCACCCAATGCCACGCGCATCTTCCAGCCGCCGGAAAAACTGTCGAGCGGCTGCTGCTGCATCTCGTCGTCGAAACCCAGACCCGCCAATATCCGCCCGGCCCGCGCCGGCGCGGTCTAGGCGTCGATCGCGATCAGCCGTTCATGCACGTCGCCCAGCCGGTCCGGGTCATGGCTGGTTTCGGCCTCCGCCAGCAGCTCGGCGCGCTCGGTATCGGCGGCCAGCACCGTCTCGAACGGGGTCATCGTTCCCGATGGCGCGTCCTGCGCGATATAGCCCATGCGGGTGCCGCGCGGCATCGACACCGCCCCGCCATCAGGGTCGAGCGCGCCGATGATCGTCTTCATCAGCGTCGATTTGCCCGCGCCGTTGCGCCCGATCAGGCCGACTCGCGCGCGCGGCGGGATCGTCGCCGAGGCGCGATCGAGGATGGTGTGCCCGCCAAGGCGCACGGTGAGGGCGGAAATGGTGATCATGCGGGCGGGCGC
>JANNMK010000111.1:0-4032 GCA_031397785.1 Sphingomonas sp.
AAAGCATTCGTCGAGCACTTCGGCGGCGCGCGCGTCGCTGCGGTCAATCTTATTGACGACGACGATGGGGCGCAGGCCGAGCGCGAGCGCCTTGCCGGTCACGAACTTGGTCTGCGGCATCGGCCCTTCGGCAGCGTCGACCAGCAGGATGACGCCATCGACCATCGAGAGGATGCGTTCGACTTCGCCGCCGAAATCGGCGTGGCCCGGAGTGTCGACGATGTTGATCCGGGTATGTCCCGCCGCCCCTTCCCATTCGACGCTGGTGCATTTGGCGAGAATGGTGATCCCGCGTTCCTTTTCGAGATCGTTCGAATCCATCGCCCGTTCCTCGACGCGCTGATTGTCGCGAAAGGTGCCGGACTGACGGAACAGCTGATCGACGAGAGTGGTCTTGCCATGATCGACGTGAGCGATGATGGCGATATTGCGCAGCGACATGCGGATGTATCTTTTCGATTATCAGGAGAAGGGAGTGTGCGCGCCGATAGCGATTTTGCCGCAGTGCGGCAAGGGTCAGGGGCACAAGTAAGTCGATCGGAGCGTATGAAACAGGGTTCGCAGCGGCGCTAAAGCGACAAAGTATACCGGTAAAAGCCTGTCGAATGTCTCCTTTGTCGCTTTAGAGGCGGCAAGCGATCAGCGGGATCGCAAAACAAGCTTCACAATTTCAAAGAGCCAGCCCCGAGTATATCATGGCCTGCGGGGTGTAGGACAGCATGACCGGGCCGAAGGTTTTCGTGCTCAGTGCGTTGCGGGAAAGATAATCGTCGCATCAAGGCCATAGTCCTGCCAGTCGAGAACGAGTGTCCCGGCGCGCGACCTGACGATCTGGCCGATCAGACCGAGCCCCTGACCGCCATCGCGATCATGCGCCTTTACCCGCCGGTCGGACCGTTCTTTCCAGCAGATGTGCAGACCGTCAGCATCGTCCCTGGTCGACAGATGGAGCGAGCCATCCGCGCCAAGCGCGCCGTGCTTGACCGAATTGACGGTGAGTTCGCCCAGAGTAAGCGCGATGGCGTCTGCCACGCCCCGATCGACCGCAGTCGACGACAGATGACCGAGCGTGACCGAACGGCCGCCGCCGACAAAGGGGGCGACGAGTTCGGTCAGAAGATCGGCGACGATATGCGGCCCATCCCCCGAAGCGAACAGGGTTTGTGCGGTGTAGAGCGCGTGCAACCGTTTTTGCATGTCGCGGGCAAAGACCTCACGGTCCGGTGTGCCGCGCGCGAAGCCAGCCATCAGTCCGCCGACGATGGCATAGGTATTGGACAAGCGGTGGCGCATTTCGAGATTGGCCAGAACAAGCGCGCTGCGGCTGGCTTCCAATTCGGTGATGTCGCGCGATATCGACAAGAAACCGGTCGGGCTGCCATCCGGCGCATTGACCGCTGTAACGCTAACGTCCCACCAATGCGGTGTTCCGCGCGCGCTGGGGCACGCGGCGGTAAAGCGGACCAGTTCGCCGGTAGCGGCGGCAAGGCAGGACTGGCGGATGGTTTCCTGCAAGTCTTCAGGCCATAAAGTGCACCATGGGCGCCCGGCCACGTCGGCAAAATCGTCAATCTCCATAGCGCACATGCCGTTGCGGTTCATCCAGACCACATCGCCATCGAGCGAGAGGAATTTCACGCAATCGATGCTCTGTTCGAGAATGAGGATCAACGTGTCCGCCGACAGGGATGAACCGGTCAGCAAGGCATGATCCCGAACGCCAGATTGCCCGATGAAGCGGCAGCCGCGAGGCGGCGAAGACGGGCGATCGACGCGCGACCACAGGGCGACGACAACGCTGCACAGGGCAGGTGGCGAAATTGCCCGGCCCGAAATTGTCCGATGATGTGCACAACCCCTTACCCCTTTCCCGCTGCTTAACGTGAGCGCAACGACTTAGGTTCCCCCTTGCCCGCGCCCACCCTGGCCGCCATGGCCCGTGAGACCATGGCGATCCTGTCCCGCATCATTCCCGACCGGTTTATCTGGGTGCTGATCGCGACGATCGCGGTCGCGTCCGTCCTGCCGGTGCGGGGGGATGACGTCCGCATCGCCAATCTGGTGTCATCCGGCGCGGTGTTTGTGATTTTCCTGTTGCACGGTATCCGGCTGCCCCGCGCCGAGGTGGTGGCGGGGGTCCGCAACTGGCGGGTGCAAGGCGCGCTGTTCCTGTTCGTGTTCGGCGCGATGGGGCTGACCGGGCTGATTCTGGCCCGGGCAACCGATGGCTGGTTGCCGCCGCTGGTGGCGCTGGGGTTCCTGTATTGCGGCGTGTTGCCGACCACGGTGCAGTCGGCGACGACCTATACCAGTCTGGCCAAGGGGGCAGTGGCGGTGAGCGTTGTGGCATCGGCGCTGATCAACCTGGCCGCGATCATCGTGACGCCGGGGCTGTTCGCGCTGCTCGCGGGGCGCGACGGCGGGGTTGCGCTGTCCGGTGATCTGGCGGTACGGATCGCGCTGATCCTGCTGCTGCCATTTGTGATCGGCCAGGCGGTGCAGCGCTGGGCGCGACCGATGGCGCTGCGGTTTCCCGCCGCGATCAGGACGATGGACCAGAGCGCGATTGCAATTGCGGTTTATGTCGCCTTTTCCGCTGCGGTGGTCGACGGACTATGGACCAGGCTGTCGGGCGGGGATTTTGCGCTGCTGGCTATGGCGATCGCGGCGATGCTGCTGGTCGGTTTCGGCGGGGCATGGGCAATGGGAGCGGCACTGCACCTGGCGCGGCCGGAGCGGACGGCCGTGCTGTTTTCGGGCGCGCATAAATCGATCGCGGTCGGTGCGCCGCTGGCCGCGCTGCTGTTTCCGGCGAGCGCGGCGGGCATGGTGCTGCTGCCGGTGCTGGTTTATCATCTGGCCCAGCTGGTGATTTCAGCCTGGGTGGCGCCGGTTCTGGCAAAAGATGGTTCAGCCGGACACACCCCGCCCCAACCCGTGTCGAGGTGAAACTGCCCCCGGCAGTTTCAGGCAGGTCCGGGGGACCGACCGACTTCGACACCCTGAAAGAGAGGGACTGCTTCTTGCCCTGCGGCACTGTCCTATCTATATAGGACACTGCTTCCCTCTTGCGGGGGGGACGGTGTAACCCCACACTGGCGGGGCACAGGGTTTTGAGCGGGATGGTATCATAATGGCTTCGACTGCACCGACTGTCACACTGGACCCGCCGTTGACGCTGGATCCGCCCGCGCCGGTGCCGGTGGTCGCGCCGGCCAGCGCATCGGGCATGGTCAAGATTTCCGAAGCCGAACGCAGTGATGCCGAGCGGCTGGCCGACAGTTTCGTCGCCGACCTGGTTGCCACCGATGCCAACAGCCCGGATTTCGGCCGCAAGGTCGACGAGATTACCAATCTGGGGCGCAAATCGATCGCGGCGGCGGCGCAGCACAGCAACCGGTTTCTCGACCGGCCGATCAAGGCAATGGACCGCGACAATGATGTCGGAGCCAATCTGTCGCAACTGCGCCGTGTCGTCGAAGACCTCGACCCCGGCAAGCAGGGCGCGCTGTCCAAGCGCAAGCTGTTCGGGCTGATCCCGTTCGGCAGCAAGATGCGCAGCTATTTCGACAGCTATGCCTCATCGCAGGATACGATCAATTCGATCCTCGGCGCGCTGGACAGCGGCAAGACGACGCTGATCAAGGACAATGGCGATATCGACATCGAGCGCCAGAATCTGTGGGCGGCGATGGGGAAGCTCGAGCAGATGGCCTATGTCGCGCAATTGCTCGACGACCGGCTGGAGCAGAAAGTCGCCGAATATGCGGTGAGCGACCCCGAAAAGGCCAAAGCAATGCGCGAAAGTGCATTATTTTACGTGCGGCAGCGGCGGCAGGACATATTGACCCAGCTAGCGGTCAGCGTGCAGGGCTATCTGGCGCTCGATCTCGTCAAGAAGAATAATGTCGAGCTGATCAAGGGTGTCGACCGGGCATCGACGACGACGGTCGGCGCGCTGCGCACCGCAGTGACGGTGGCGCAGGCGATGACCGGGCAGCGCATGGTGCTGGAGCAGATCACCGCGCTCAA
>JANNMK010000115.1:0-3356 GCA_031397785.1 Sphingomonas sp.
CTATGCGCGCGGACCCCACGTCGCTTTGCGTTCAATCGCGCCTCAGCTACATTGCACGCGAAACTCAAGCGGACGATTGACCTATGCCGTCAGGCAAAACATGAAGCACTCAACCTACGACGTCATCGTTGTCGGCGGCGGGCACGCCGGCTGTGAAGCCGCGGCCGCATCCGCACGCATGGGCGCCAAAACCGTGCTCATCACCCACAAGGCCGCAACGATCGGGGAAATGTCGTGCAATCCGGCAATCGGCGGCTTGGGCAAGGGCCACATGGTCCGCGAAGTCGATGCATTCGATGGCATCATTGCCCGCGCGGCGGATGCAGGCGCAATCCACCACCGTATGCTCAACAGCAGCAAGGGCGCAGCGGTGCAGGGACCGCGCATTCAGGCCGACAGGCTGCGCTTTGGCGCGGCAGTGCGCACCGCTGTGGCGCAGCAGCCGGGACTCACCGTGATTTCCGGCGAGGTAGCGGCACTCAACATCGCTGGCGGTGAAATGCGCGGTGTCATCCTTGCCGACGGAGCGCGCCTCCTGTCATCGGCTGTCATCCTTGCCACCGGCACCTTCCTCGGCGGCACCATGTTTCGCGGCGAGGAGGTTTTCGAAGGCGGTCGAATCGATGAAGCGGGCGCGCACCGGCTCGCCCTTCAGTTGCGCGATGCCGATTTGCCGATGGCGCGGCTCAAGACGGGCACGCCGCCCCGGCTGGACGGGCGCAGTATCGACTGGGCGATGCTTGAGGAACAGCCGAGCGACAGTGGAGACTGGACGATGTCCGCCGCCACGCCAGCGCGCCTGCTGCCGCAGGTCAGCTGTTTCATCACCCGTACAACAGAGGCGGCGCACGATCATATCCGTGCCAATCTCCATCGCTCGCCGATGTTCAGTGGTGCGATTGGTGCGCGCGGTCCGCGCTACTGCCCATCGATCGAGGACAAGATTCACCGGTTTGCCGATAAAAGCTCGCACCAGATTTTCCTTGAGCCCGAAGGTCTCGACACCGCCATTGTCTATCCGAACGGTATCTCGACCTCGCTACCCGCCGGCGTTCAGCTCGCCATGCTGCGCACCATGCCCGGTCTCGGCGCGGTAGAAATGGTCGTGCCGGGCTATGCGGTCGAATATGACCATATCGATCCACGCTCGCTCGACCGGACGTTGATGGTCCGTGCGCTCCCGGGATTATATTGCGCAGGACAGATTAACGGAACCACCGGTTATGAGGAGGCCGCAGCACAGGGGCTGGTCGCCGGTATCAATGCCGCCCTGCGGGTTGCGGGGCGCAACCCGCTGACGCTCGAGCGATGGGACAGCTATATCGGGGTAATGATCGACGATCTCGTGCTGCAAGGGGTGACCGAACCTTATCGCATGCTCACCGCCCGGGCCGAACACCGGCTTCGGTTGCGTGCTGACAATGCCGAAACCCGATTGTCGGCTTTGGCCACGTCCGTTGGCGCCCTTTCACCAGCCCGCGTCGCCGCTGCCGATCGTCGTGCGAACCAGCGGGCTGCGGGGCAGGGCGCTCTTGCCCGTGATTGCGACACGGTCGATCTGCGCAATGCCAATATTGCCTTGCCGGCCGACGGCGTTCGCCGACCGCTGGCGCATTGGGTCACTGCCGCTGATGACCGTGCGCTTGCCCGGCTGACGGCAGCCGATCCGGTGCTGGCTGGGCTCGATGTCGCGATCCTGGCCGAACTTGTCGAGGACGCGCGCTATGCCCCCTATATCGCCCGCCATGATGCCGCATTGCGCTCTCTACAGGCCAATGAACGGGTCACGCTCGAGCCTGCCCTCGATTATTCCGGGATAGGCGGACTTTCGAACGAAATGGTCGAGCGATTGAACGCGGCCCGTCCTGAAACATTGGGTCAGGCGGGCCGTATTGCGGGCATCACGCCTGCCGCGCTTACCGCCATTCTCGTCCACAGCCGCCGGTCCGCTGCATGACGCTTGTAGACAGCGAAGCCGCGGCACGGGAATGGCTTGCCGCCCAAGCGACCGTTTCACGTGAAACAATCGCCAGGCTGGAACATTTCGCTGCTCTGCTCACCCAAGAAAACGCCCGGCAAAATCTCGTCGCTGATTCGACCCTCGGAGCGTCGCTATGGTCACGTCATATCGTCGACAGCGCTCAACTCCTCCCGCTCGCCCCTTCTGGCGGCGACAGCTGGCTCGATCTCGGTAGCGGCGCAGGGCTTCCAGGACTGATCGTGGCAATTATCGCTCCGCAATGGCGGGTCACGCTCGTCGAATCGCGCCGCCTGCGCTCCGACTTCCTCAACAGCGCCATCGCCGCTCTCGATCTTGGCGGTCGGGCAAAGGTGGTTCACGCCCGTGTCGAGGCGCTCCGCCCGCTTCCCTCGGCGGTCATTTCCGCAAGGGCCTTTGCACCCTTGCCCCGGCTCATCACCACTGCACGTCATCTGGCCAATAAATCGACCGTCTGGTTGCTGCCAAAAGGTAAAAACGCGGTAAATGAGCTTTCAACCTTACCATCGGCGTGGCAGACAATGTTTCACGTGAAACCCAGCCTGACCGACTCCGACGCTCGAATATTGGTCGGAGCCGGCAACTTCCCTTGATTCACCCTGTCGAACGGTAAAGCGAAAAATGATCCGCATCGCGATTGCCAATCAAAAGGGCGGTGTTGGTAAAACCACCACCGCAATCAATCTGGCCACTGCGCTAGCGGCGACCGGGTGGCGCGTTCTGCTGATCGATCTGGACCCTCAAGGCAATGCTTCGACAGGGCTCGGTATCGCCGCGCACATGCGCGAACTGTCGAGCTACGATGTGCTCGGTGGTGACGCGACGATAACTCAAGCGGCGATGGCCACCCGAATACCGCGGCTTGACCTCGTCCCTGCTACCGTCGATCTCTCGGGGTCAGAGGTAGAGATGGTGGCAATGGAGGACCGCACCCACCGGCTCGATCGCGCGCTAGATGCGACCACGACCGGGCAATGGGACATTTGTCTTATCGACTGCCCGCCATCGCTGGGTCTGCTCACCTTGAATGCGTTGACTGCCGCCGGTTCCATCCTTGTGCCGCTGCAGTGCGAGTTTTTCGCACTCGAAGGGCTCAGCCAGCTGCTCCAGACAGTCGAACGCATTCGGGCCCGCTTCAATCCGCAATTGGCCATCCTCGGTGTCGCGTTGACAATGTTTGATCGCCGCAATCGTCTGACAGACCAGGTTTCCACCGACGTCCGCGAATGTCTTGGCAATGTCGTATTCGACAGCGTCATCCCCCGCAACGTCCGGCTGTCGGAAGCCCGAGCGCGACAAGCACATCGTCAACGTCTCGGCGGTGGAAGGGCAGTTCTACCGGACCTTCAAGACCACG
>JANNMK010000127.1:0-1703 GCA_031397785.1 Sphingomonas sp.
ATGCCAATTCCCTTTGCGGAAATCTGCACGGTCGCTGCCTCTATAATTTCTCATATTTTTTATAGATAGTTACAGACGTTTCTTCAGCCGCGATGGGGCGACAATTTCGCCCCCTGCAAAATTGTCACTCCCCCTCGCCTCGCCCGCTTCGCCATTGGTCTCTGCAACCAGCAGCAACCCGCCGCTGTGTCCGAACTTCAGCGGAGCCAGTCTATGGATGCCCGACCGACGCCAGTCATTGCCCGATATTTGCGTACACCCGATGCCGCGCTGCATCTGGGTCTGTCAGCCCGAACGCTAGAAAAGCATCGCTGCTACGGAACCGGGCCCGCCTATCATAAACTCGGCGGGAGGATCGTCTATGCGATTACCGATCTTGATGCCTGGGCCGAGCTTGGCCTGCGCCGCTCGACCAGCGATCCGGGCAACGGCGTGGTACATCCAGCCAAGCGCATCGACGGCTATACCGGCCCGGTCCGGCGCTGAGCCAATTCATGCGCCGCATCCCCTCCTTTGCTGACAACAGCCCACAACTCGAACTGTTCGTAAGCGCAGGCGGCGACATCGCCGCGCGCGATGCACAGGATCTGATGGCGTGGCCCTTTTTCAGCCTGGCCAAGACCAAGCGCGTTCGGCCGATCGACTTCCGCATGGGCGAGACCACGATATTGGTCGAGGCGACCGCCGAGCATGGCATGGCAACGATCTGGGACGCCGATGTACTGATCTGGATTGCAAGCCAGATCGTCGAGGCCCGCGATGCCGGTCGCCCGACATCGCGTCTGATTGCCGCTACCCCGCACGAAATTCTGGCCTTGACCCGGCGCGGCACCGGCAAGGCGAGCTACGACCGGCTGAAAGCCGGACTCGACCGGCTGCAATCGACCAGTATCGCCACCTCCATCCGCCAAAATGACGCGCGGCGGCGGCACCGTTTCTCGTGGATCAACGAATGGAAAGAACGGACCGATACGACGGGCCGCGCGACGGGAATCGAAATGATCATCCCCGACTGGTTCTACGAAGGCGTCATCAACAGGGCGCTCGTGCTGACGATCGATCCGGCCTATTTCAATCTCACCGGCGGACTTGAACGCTGGCTCTATCGCCTCGTTCGCAAGCATGGCGGCAGGCAGAAAGGTGGCTGGAGCTTCGACTTCCAGCACCTTCACCTGAAGTCAGGCGCGCTCTCACCCGTAAAACGCTTTGCGTTCGACTTGCGCGATATCGTCCGGCGGCAGGCTTTGCCCGGATATGCGCTCAGCCTCGAACATGGGCTTGGACGCGAGCGGCTGAACTTCGTCGCGACCCCTGTCGATCCGTTCGACACCGCCATGCGACGCGTCGGCTATCGCTTTGGGGATAAGTCATGATCGGACACGGACTATCGGGAACCGCGAGGTTCGGACCATCGGGAACCGGAAGTTCGGACTATCGGGAACCGGAATCGCCTTCAAACACGCAGCAACGCTTGCAATATAATGCCCTTAACAATGCTAACACGGAATCCTCCGGATTCCTGCTAACCGATCAGAGCGCGGAAGCACCGCGCGATCCCGCGCCGCGTTCGCCGGTTGCCGACGGGCTTTCCGATGGACGGCAGCTGACGCATGTGACTTTGCGTCGGGCGGCGCTGCGTCGCGAGTCCGAGATCCTCACCAGCCTGCGCCTCGCCGGAATGGTGGACGTGGTCGACCTCGTCG
>JANNMK010000144.1:0-2031 GCA_031397785.1 Sphingomonas sp.
GTTCGCGTCATCGTTTTCCAGGAACGGAATAAGCGATGCCGCCACCGAAACGAGCTGCTTGGGGCTGACGTCCATCAGCGTGATCTGGTCACGCGGCGCCATCAGGAATTCGCCGGCTTCGCGAGCCGAAATCAGCTCTTCAACGAAGCTGCCGTCCTTGCTCAGTTCGGCGTTCGCCTGCGCGATCGTGTGCTTGGCTTCTTCCATTGCCGAAAGATAGACCACGTCACTGGTGACCTTGCCGTCGACGAGCTTGCGATACGGCGTTTCGATGAAGCCATATTTATTGACCCGTGCAAAGGTCGACAGCGAGTTGATGAGCCCGATGTTCGGCCCTTCCGGCGTCTCGATCGGGCAGATGCGGCCATAATGCGTCGGGTGAACGTCGCGCACTTCGAAGCCCGCACGCTCGCGGGTAAGCCCGCCTGGCCCCAATGCCGAAACGCGGCGCTTGTGAGTGACTTCGGACAGCGGGTTGGTCTGATCCATGAACTGCGACAGCTGCGACGAGCCGAAGAATTCGCGCACCGCGGCGACCGCCGGCTTGGCGTTGATGAGGTCGTTGGGCATCACGGTCGAGACATCGACCGAACTCATGCGTTCCTTGACCGCGCGCTCCATCCGCAAGAGCCCGACGCGAGACTGGTTTTCCAAAAGCTCGCCGACCGAGCGCACCCGGCGGTTGCCGAGATTGTCGATATCGTCGATGTCGCCCTTGCCGTCCTTCAGATTGACCAGCTCCTTGACCACGGCGAGGATGTCTTCGCGGCGCAGCGTGGTATGATCGTCGGGCGCATCGAGCGCGAGGCGCATGTTGAGCTTGACCCGGCCGACAGCGCTGAGGTCATAGCGGTCGGCATCGAAGAACAGTCCGTCGAACAGCGATTCTGCGGTTTCGCGCGTCGGCGGTTCGCCCGGGCGCATGACGCGATAGATGTCGGACAGCGCGTGGTCGCGGTCTTCGGCCTTGTCGACCTTCAACGTATTGCGGATCCACGGCCCGGTGGTGACATGGTCGATGTCGAGAAGGTCGAGCTTGTCGATCCCGGCGGCATCGAGCTTTTCGAGATTCTCGGCGGTCACTTCGTCGCCGGCCTCGATATAGATTTCGCCGGTCGCGTCATTGACCAGATCATAGGCCGAATAGCGCCCGAAAATCTCCTCGGTGGGGATCATCAGCGTCGTCAGGCCGTCTTTGGCCACCTTGTTGGCGAGACGGGGCGAGATTTTGGTGCCGTTGGCGAACACGACTTCGCCTGTGCTGGCATCGACCACATCGAACGTCGGCTTCACGCCGCGCCAGTTTTCGGCGAAAAACGGAATTTTCCAGCCATCGCTGGCCCGCTCGTAAACCACCGTCGAATAAAAGGTGTTGAGGATTTCCTCGCTGTTGAGGCCAAGCCCGAACAACAGGCTGGTCACCGGCAACTTGCGCTTTCTGTCGATGCGCACGTTGACGATATCCTTGGCATCGAATTCGAAATCGAGCCACGAACCGCGATAGGGAATGACCCGCGCGGCAAACAGGAATTTGCCCGATGCATGGGTCTTGCCGCGATCGTGATCGAACAGCACGCCCGGGCTGCGGTGCATCTGGCTGACGATGACGCGCTCGGTGCCGTTGACGATGAAGGTGCCATTGCCGGTCATCAGCGGCATGTCGCCCATATAGACGTCCTGCTCCTTGATATCGAGCACCGAACGGGTTTCGGTTTCGCTGTCGACCTCGAACACGATCAGGCGCAGCGTGACCTTCATCGGGGCCGCGTAAGTGATGCCGCGCTGGCGGCATTCGACGATGTCGTATTTGGGCGGCTCGAGCTCGTAATGCACGAAGTCCAGTTCGGCGGTGCCGGCGAAATCGCGGATCGGGAACACCGAGCGCAGCGTCTTTTCCAGGCCCGAGACATAGCCGGTGCTCTTGTCCGAGCGCAGGAATTGCTCGTAGCTCTCGCGCTGCACTTCGATCAGATTGGGCATTTCGACGACTTCATGGATGTCGCCGAAGATCTTGCGGATGCGCCGTTTCGC
>JANNMK010000174.1:0-11127 GCA_031397785.1 Sphingomonas sp.
TCGGTATCGACCTCGAGATCGATCGAATCGACATCGGCAAAGCGTTTGAACAACACCGCCTTGCCCTCCATCACCGGCTTGGAGGCGAGCGCACCGAGATTGCCGAGGCCGAGGATCGCGGTGCCGTTGGAGATCACCGCGACGAGATTGCCCTTGGCTGTGTAATCATAGGCAAGGCTGGGGTCTTCGGCGATGGCGCGCACCGGGACCGCGACGCCAGGCGAGTAGGCGAGGCTGAGGTCGCGCTGGGTCGCCATCGGTTTGGAGGCGACGATCTCGATTTTGCCGGGACGGCCGGACGAATGATAGAGCAGCGCCTCGCGATCCGAAAATTGCACATTGCTGTCGTTGCTCACGTAGCGATACTCCCCGTCGGCCTCACCGCACCGTAGCGGCAATCGCAAGCCAGCGGCAACCGGCTTTCGCCCTCCATTCGCCAGCCGTATTTGCACAAGCGATCCGCTTCGCTACGGCACGATCATGAGCGGGAATGCAAAATCGGGCGGTGGCGCTGTTACGCCGATGATGGCGCAATATCATGCGCTCAAGGCGGAGGCGGGCGACTGTCTACTGTTCTACCGTATGGGTGATTTTTTCGAGCTGTTCTTCGACGACGCGCGCGCCGCATCGCGCACGCTCGACATCGCCTTGACCTCGAGAGGCGGGCATGATGGCGCGCCGGTGCCGATGTGCGGGGTGCCGGTGCATGCCGCAGAGGGCTATCTGGCGAAACTGATCCGTGCCGGCCACCGCGTCGCCATCGCCGAACAGGTGGAAACGCCCGAACAGGCGAAGAAACGCGGCGGATCGAAGGCGCTGGTAGCGCGCGCAATCGTGCGTTTCGTCACCGCAGGCACGCTGACCGAAGACACGCTGCTCGACAGCAAGGCGTCCAACTGGCTGGTCGCGCTGGCGCAGACGGGTGCAGAGCGGGGCTGGGCCGCAGTCGATGTGTCGACCGGGGCGTTCGAGCTTGGGCCGCTGACAGATGGCGTGGTCGCCGAACTGGCGCGGCTTGCGCCCGCCGAAGTGCTGGCTGCCGAGGGCGGGGCCCTGATCGCCGATATCCCGCCGCCGCTGCTGCATGAACGCCCGCGCGGCGATTTCGAAACATTGCGCGCCACTGCCAGGCTTGCCGCACTTTATGGCGTAGCGACGCTCGACGGGTTCGGCGATTTCAGCCGGGCCGAACTGGGCGCGGCGGGCGCGCTGGTCGCCTGGCTCGATCAGGCAGGCGCGGGACAGCTCCCCTGGCTGCAACGACCACTGCGGCGCGAAGGCAGCGAGCGGCTGCTGATCGATGCGGCGACGCGTGACAGCCTGGAGATTACCCGCAACCAGAGCGGCGACCGCAAGGGCAGTTTGCTGGCCGAAGTCGATCGCACGGTGACCGGCGCTGGCGCCCGGCTGCTCGCCGCCGATCTGGCAGCGCCGCTGGCGACGATGGCGCCGATCGTCGAACGGCACCAACTGGTTGCCTGGGCGGTCCAGGAGGATGGTCTGCGGTTCGACATCCGCGCTTCGCTTGCCGCATTGCCCGACATCGGCCGTGCACTCGGGCGGGTGGTTGCCGGGCGGGGCAGCCCGCGCGATCTCGGCGCTTTGCGCGACGGGCTCGGCGGCGCGCGGCGCTTGCGCGAGATAGTGAGCGAAACTGCAGGCTTGCCCCCGTTGCTCGTCCGGCTGTTGCCGCAATGCGATGGCCATGCCGCCCTTGTCGATGAGCTGGCCCGTGCGCTGGTTGAAACGCCGCCGACCGAAAGTGCTAGCGGCGGCTATATTGCGGCAGGCTATGACGCCGCGCTCGATGCGTTGCGCGATACCGCCGCCGGTGGCCGCCGTGCCATCGCCGCACTGGAGGCCAAATATCGCGATGCAACGGGTATCGCCGCACTCAAGATCCGCCACAATGCCGTGCTCGGCTATCATGTCGAGGTGACCGCGCGTCATGCTGATGCGCTGATGGCTCCGGCATCGGGCTTTACCCATCGCCAGACGCTGGCCGGGGTGGTGCGGTTCAATTCACCCGATCTCGCCGACGAAGCGTCTCGGGTGGTGCAGGCTGCCGCGCATGCGATGGCGGCGGAAGCGGCGCACCTCGAATCGCTGGTCGCGCTGGTCGCAGCACGCGCCGATGCCATCGCCGCCACCGCCGATGTTCTGGCGCGGATCGATGTGGCAAGCGCGCTGGCCGAGCGCGCGGCCGAGGGTGGCTGGTGCCGACCCGAACTGGTCGATAGCCCCTGCCTCGATATTTCGGGCGGGCGGCATCCGGTGGTCGAGGCCGCGCTCGCCGCCTGTTCCGGCGCAGAACGCTTCGTTGCCAACGACCTGTGCCTGGTCCCCGATGACCGATTGTGGCTGGTTACCGGTCCGAACATGGGGGGCAAATCGACTTTCTTGCGCCAGAATGCGCTGATCGTGCTGCTCGCCCAGGCGGGCAGCTTCGTTCCTGCCACCCGTGCCCGGCTCGGCCTTGTCGACCGCCTGTTCAGCCGGGTTGGCGCGTCGGACAATCTGGCGCGCGGGCGATCGACCTTCATGGTCGAAATGGTCGAAACCGCCGCAATATTGGCGCAGGCGACTGACAGAAGCTTCGTCATCCTCGATGAGGTCGGGCGCGGCACATCGACCTATGACGGCCTCGCGCTCGCCTGGGCGGTGGTTGAGGCGGTGCACGACATCAATCGCTGCCGATGCCTGTTCGCCACCCATTATCACGAACTCACCCGCCTGTCGGAACGGCTCGATGCGCTGTCGCTGCACCATGTTCGCGCGCGGGAGTGGAAAGGCTATCTGGTGCTGCTGCACGAGGTGACGACAGGCCCTGCCGACAGAAGCTATGGCCTTGCGGTGGCGCGGCTGGCGGGCCTGCCCGGCCCGGTGATCGCCCGGGCAAAGGATGTGCTCAAAAAGCTGGAGGCCGGCCGTGCCGCAACCGGCGGGCTGGCGGCGGGGCTCGACGACTTGCCGCTGTTCGCCAATCTGGCGACGGTGGACGACGCCCCGGTCGATGCACTGCGCGCCATGCTTGCCACCATCGATGCCGATGCGCTGACCCCAAGGGAGGCACTCGATCAGCTTTATCGATTGAAGGCACTGGCAGCGGCCATCGGGGACGCCTAAGTCAAGGCCCATGGCCGACCGTTTCGCCTCGCTTCCCGACCGCCGCGCGATCATCGATCGGCGCGCGCTCGCCGATGTCATGGCGGAACTTGGCGAGGCAGAAAAAAGCGTTGCCGCAAAGCGGGCGGCGCTTAGCGTCATCCTCAAGGACGCGCTCGATACCGGACGCCAGGAAATTGCCCGCAGGCTTGGCGAGCATCCGTCTCGCGGGCGGGAGGCGACCGCGGCGCAGGCCTTTCTGATCGACCAGATCATGCGGCTGCTGCATGATTTCACGATCCAGCATCTTTACCCCAGCGGCAACCGGTCGTCGGGAGAGCGGCTGACGCTGATCGCGGTCGGCGGCTATGGCCGCGCCGAAATGGCCCCGCACAGCGACATCGACATCGGGTTCCTGACCCCGTTCAAGCAGACGCCATGGGTCGAACAGGTCATCGAATCGATGCTCTACACATTGTGGGACCTGCGGCTGAAGGTGGGCCACAGCTCGCGCTCGCTCGACGAGATGGTGCGAATGGCAAAGAGCGATCTGTCGATCCGCACCGCGTTGCTGGAAGGGCGCTACGTCTGGGGCGACCGCGCATTGTACGAGGAAGCAGCGGCGCGCTTTGCCGCAGAGGTTGTCGCTGGAACGGAAAAAGCCTTTGTCACCGAAAAGCTGGCCGAGCGCGACGAGCGGCACCGGCGGATGGGCGACAGCCGATATGTCGTCGAACCCAATGTCAAGGAGGGCAAGGGCGGACTGCGCGACCTCCACACCTTGTTCTGGATCGGCAAATATCTGCACAAGGTCCGCACGGTCGCCGAACTGGTCGATACCGGGTTGCTCACCCGCAATGAGCTGCGCCAGTTCGAACGCGCCGAGAATTTCCTGCTCGGGGTGCGCTGTCATCTGCACATTCTGACCGGGCGCGCGGAGGATCGTCTGACTTTCGACGTTCAGCCCGAACTGGCTGGCCGGATGCGCTTTGCCGACCGGCCAGGCAAATCGGCGGTCGAACGCTTCATGCAGCTTTATTTCCTGCACGCCAAAACCGTCGGCGATGTGACAGGCGTGTTCCTTGCCCACCTCGATGACCAGATGGCCAAGGCCGGGCGGCGTTTTCTGCCGAGTTTCATCACCCGCACAAAGACACTCGACGGGTTCATTCTCGATCGCGGCCGGCTGGCGTTGCCGTCTGACGATTATTTCGAGAAAGACCCGGTCCGTCTGCTCGAACTGTTCGCCACCGCCGATCGCCACAGCGTCGAAATTCACCCGACCGCGATGCGCGCCGCGCGCCGCGATGCCCGGCTGATCGGCCCCGATATCCGTCGCGATCCGCGTGCCAATGCGTTGTTCATGGATGTGCTGACGTCCCCCCGCGATCCCGAAACCGTACTGCGCTGGATGAACGAGGCGAGCGTGTTCGGTCGCTTCGTTCCCGATTTCGGCCGCGTCGTCGCGCAGATGCAGTTTGACATGTATCATCATTACACTGTCGACGAGCATAGCATCCGCGCCATCGGACTGTTGTCGCGCATCGAGAAGGGCGATCTCAAGGGCGATCATCCGCTCACCACCGCCATTCTTGGCCAGATCGTCTCGCGTCGCGTGATTTACATGGCGGTGCTGTTGCACGACATCGCCAAGGGGCGCGGCGGCGATCACAGCGTGCTCGGCGCGCTGGTTGCCGAACGGCTGTGCCCGCGGCTTGGCCTCAGTGCCGCAGAAACCGAAACCGTCGCCTGGCTGGTGCGTCACCATCTCCTGATGTCGGCCACCGCGTTCAAACGCGACCTTGCCGATTTCAAGACAATCCTCGATTTCACCGGCGCGGTCCAAAGCCCCGAACGGCTAAGGCTGCTGCTGGCGCTGACCGTGGTCGATATCCGCGCGGTCGGCCCCGGTGTGTGGAACGGCTGGAAACGGCAATTGCTGTCGGACCTGTTCGAGGCCGCCGAAGAAGTGCTGCGTCTGGGCCACAAACAGCGCGGCCGCGAACAGCGGATCGGCGAAAAGCGCGAAGCGGTTGCTCTCCGGCTCGGGCTCGACGACACCGCATTTACCCCGCTCGCCCGACGGATGCCGGACAGTTTCTGGATCGCCGAGCCGGTTGATGTCGCGGTGCGCAACATCGCCATGATCCGCACCGGCCCCATCGACGGGCTGGCTGTCGAGGCGCATGTCGAACCGGGGCGCGATGCCACGCTCATCAGCGTGCTGGCTGTCGATCATCCTGGGTTGTTCTACCGGATTGCCGGGGGCATCCATCTGGCCGGCGGCAACATCATCGATGCGCGCATCCACACCACGCGCGATGGCCTGGCCATCGACAATTTCCTGGTACAAGACCCGCTCGGCCGCCCATTTGCCGAAGCAAGCCAGATCGCGCGGCTGAAACAGGCGATCGCCGACAGCCTTGCCAACAAGCACCGGCTTGCCGACAAATTATTCGCCAAACCGCTGGCGCGCACCCGCGCCGAGGCGTTCCGCATCGAACCCGCCGCGCTGATCGACAACAAGGCGTCGAACCGCTTCACGGTGATCGAGGTCAATGCGCAGGATCGGCCAGCGCTGCTGAACCGTCTCGCCTATGCCTTGTTCCAGTCGAAAGTGACGCTGCACAGCGCGCATATCGCCACTTATGGCGAGCGCGCGGTCGATACATTTTATGTTACCGATCTGCTGGGCGGCAAGGTCGAAGGCAAGGTGCGGCTCAGGACGCTCGAAAAACGGCTGATCGAGGCTGCAGCCGGCCTGCCCGCCAGCGAAGAATCGCGCCGTGCCGCTGCCTAACGCGTTGTAACTGCGCGGTCGCGATTCTGCCCCGGCTCGAGGATCGCCGCGGTTTCGATAAGGTCGAGCGCCCGGCGCGCATCATTGTAGCGCCGGGCATCGTTGATCCAGCTGGCGACGATCGGGCTGTCCTTGCCCGGCAGTGCTTCGACTTCGATGATGGCATCGTCGACACGGCCGTTTTCCAGCGCGCGGACCGCGCGCTGATGGCGCTGCGCCGGGGCAGACGACGGCGCATCGGCGGACCGCACCACGACCAGCGACGACAGGCTGTGTCCCATTCGCGACAGCCAGCCATTGCCCGAATCCGCCAGCAGCACCGGGCGCAGCGCATCGATGCGCTGCAATAATTCTTCCGATGTCACCGGGTTGGATGCCGCGCTCAAAATCGACCGCACCGCATTGGGCTGGGTCTCGCCAAAGCGCAGCCTGAGCTGTGCCTCCATCGCGCCCAAAGGGAAGCCGCGGTCGATCGCGCGGCGCGCGGCAAAGGCGACCAGCAGCGCCTCGGCCCGGGCGGCGTTGCCCGACGCGCTTTCAGCGGCGAGCGTGATCCGCGCCAGCCGTTCTTCGAGGAGACCGACGCGCGCGGCAATCGCACCGGCCTCGGTCGCGGTCACCGGAACTGCTGTGGCGGGAACGACCGCGACCGTTGCAGGGGTGGTAGCGCGCGCGCCGGTTGGCGCTTCGGGCTGCAACCGCGCAGTCGCCGGCTGACGATCGAGATAGGTCAGCGCCACCCAGCCGCCGCCGGCCGCACCGGCCAGCAGGGCGAGCACCAGCGCAATCGTCGTCAGCCGCCACGGCGAGCGCGCTGCGAGCGCCGGTGGTCCCGCAGTCTGCGTTGCAGGGTAAACGGTCGGTCCGCCACTGTCGGTTCCGGCGGTCATACCGCTGCTTGCATCGTTCATCGCGTTCGCCTCAGTGCTGGCCCAAAAAGATCGGACATCATGGTCGTGCCCGCTACGGCCGCTTGTGGCACAGCTCGGCGGCAATCGCCACCATCTCGCCATCATCGGGGCGCGACGCGATGGCGACACTGTGCCAGCCTGTGCCAGCCGCCGCCGCCACGGGGCCGCTGATCGTCACGAGCGCAATATGCGCGCGCTCCGCGGTCAATGCTGCCAGCCGCCGTGCCGCGCGGCTGCTGTGGAGCAACATGATGCAGGGCTGTGCCACCCGGGTCACCGCAAATGGCAGATCACATGCCCGATACACCGGAACGGTGGCGACACGCGTTGCATCGTCCCCGGACAGGCTGCTGTAGTCGGCACCGCACAGCCACAGCAAACGGTCATCGCTGCCGTCGATCAGTGCAGAAACACCGCCTGTGCCAACACGCGCCACCGATAGCCCTGCGCCGCGCGCCGCCGCTGCCGTGCTTTGCCCGACGCACCAGACGGGCAAGCTGCGCAGCGCCATCAGCCCGTTGCCTGCCATCCGCAGCGCATTGGCGCTGGTCAGCAGCAGGGCATCGAAATCGCCGGCGGAGGGCGGTTTCCAGTCCACGGGTTGGATGACAAACAGCGGTAGCGGCACTGCGGCGATGCCAAGGTCGGCCAGTCGTGCGACCGTCGCGGCATTGCCCGGTGCCGGGCGCAGCACGAAAACGGGCAGCAGGCCTGCATCGACACTCATCCCGCAAACAGCGCCCGCACACTGGACGGCGCGGCTTCGAGCAGTCTGCGGCCCAGCGCGGTCGGGGTCATGTCCCCGCCGATCAGCACATCGTCGGCCACTGCCGCGCTGCCATCGGTGGCATAAAGCTGCGCGCGCAGGCGCATCGCGCCGCTGGATTCGAGTGTCGCCAGCGCTGCGATCGGCGACCGGCAATCGCCCCCCAGTTCGGCGAGAAGTTCGCGTTCGGCCTCGACACAGCGGCAGGTCGCTTCGTGGTTGATTGCCGAAACCCAGGCGCGCACATCGCTGTTTTCGGCGCAGACCTCTATGCCGACTGCACCTTGCGACGGCGCAGGCAGCAATTCGTCGGTCTCGATCGCCGCGCCGGTATCGTGCATTCCCAGTCGATCGAGCCCAGCGGCAGCCAGCAGCGTCGCGTCGGCTACGCCATCGGCGATCCTGGCGAGCCGGGTGCCGACATTGCCGCGCAGCAGAACCAGCATCAGGTCAGGCCGCAGACGCAGCAATTGGGCGCTGCGCCTCGGACTCGATGTCCCGAGCCTGGCGCCGTCGGGGAGGGCGGAGATGCTTGCGGCACCGATCAGCCGGTCCCGCACATCGGCGCGCGGCAGCATGGCCGCCACGACAAACATCGTCGGGCGGATCGTCTCGACATCTTTCATCGAATGCACCGATGCATCGATCGATCCGGCGGCCAGCGCACGATCGAGCTCCCGCGTCCACAGCGCCTTGCCACCGACTTCGGCGAGCGCGCGGTCCTGAATCCGGTCGCCCGAGGCGATCATCGGCACCAGCGTGACGGCATCGGGCGCCCAGCCGTGCGCGGCAATCAGTGCATCGCGCGCCATTTCTGCCTGTCGCAATGCCAGCGGCGATGCGCGGGTGCCGATGCGAAACGGCCGGTCGGGAAACGCAGATTGCATTGCCCGCCCCTAGCGCAAGCTTGCGGGGGTGGGGAAGGGGGCGGTAAGAGGGGAGCAGAGACACGCAAACGGGGGCAGCAAATCGTAAACCGCATGGCCATCATCCTCGGCCTCGAATCGAGCTGCGATGAAACCGCAGCATCGCTGGTGACGTCCGACCGGCATATCCTCGCTCATGCGCTGGTGGGGCAGGCGGACAGCCACGCACCCTATGGCGGCGTTGTCCCGGAAATCGCGGCGCGCGCGCATGTCGACCGGCTGATGCCGCTCGTCGAACAGGCGCTGCGTGACAGCAATCTGGCGCTCAGCGATGTCGATGCCATCGCAGCCACCGCCGGGCCGGGGCTGATCGGCGGGGTGATCGTAGGGCTGGTGACAGGCAAGGCGCTGGCGCATGCGGCAGGCAAACCGCTGATCGCGGTCAACCATCTCGAGGGGCATGCATTGAGCCCGCGTCTGGCCGATTCCGATCTTGCCTTCCCCTATCTCCTGATGCTCGTGTCGGGCGGCCATTGTCAGTTGCTGGCTGTCGATGGTGTCGGGCGCTACCGGCGGCTGGCGACGACGATCGACGATGCGGCAGGTGAGGCCTTCGATAAATCGGCAAAACTGCTCGGCCTGCCCTATCCCGGTGGGCCGGAACTCGAGCGACTGGCGATGGGCGGCCATGCGGCGGCGGTGCCATTGCCGCGTCCGCTGCTCGGTTCGGTCGAGCCGCATTTCAGTTTTGCCGGTCTCAAAAGTGCTGTCGCACGCGCGGTCCAGTCGGGCAATCATGCCCCGGCCGATATCGCCGCATCCTTTCAGAAGGCGGTGGTCGATTGTCTGGTCGATCGCACTCGCCGCGCCATAGCTGCTGCCGGGCCGATGCAGGCGCTGGTCGTTGCGGGCGGGGTCGCCGCCAATCAGGCAGTGCGCGCAGCACTTGAAACGCTGGCGCACGAAAACCGCCTCGCCTTCGTCGCGCCGCCGGGCTGGCTGTGTACCGACAATGCGGCGATGATCGCATGGGCAGGGGCGGAACGATTTGCGCTCGGCCTCACCGATCCGCTCGATACCCCGGCCCGCCCGCGCTGGCCGCTCGACCCCGATGCCGAAACCGTGCGCGGTGCAGGGGTGAAGGCATGAAACCCCTCCAGACAGAAACGCGTGAAGGCATGAAACCTCTCCAGACAAACAGCGCGAAACCATGAGTATCGGCGTATTGGGTGGCGGCGCATGGGGCACGGCGCTGGCGCAGATGGTCGCGTCGGACGGGACGATGGTACGGCTGTGGGCTTATGAGGCCGATGTCGTGGATGCGATCAATCGTCACCGGATAAATGCTGCCTATCTTCCTGGCCTGACGCTCCACGCCAGCATCGCAGCCACCACCGCTCTGGCCGATCTGGCGGATTGTTCTGCGATCCTGGTCGTCGCCCCGGCGCAGCATATCGCCGGTCTGATCGGGCAACTGCCGGACAGCGGCCAGCCGCTGATCCTGTGTGCCAAGGGGATGGAGCAAGGCAGCGCGAGATTGATGAACGAAGTGGTCGAGGCCGCCGGACGCAGCGGCACCCTGGCCGTGCTGTCCGGTCCGACTTTTGCGCATGAAGTCGCCGCCGGGCTGCCTGCCGCCGTCACGCTGGCCGCCCGCGACCTGGCGACGGCGGAGACGCTCGCCAGCTTGCTCGCCCGCCCGGCATTTCGCCCCTATGTTTCGGACGATATCGTCGGCGCGGAAATCGGCGGCGTCGTCAAGAATGTTCTCGCCATCGCTTGCGGCGTGGTCGAAGGGGCGGGACTGGGACAGAATGCCCGCGCCGCGCTGATCAGCCGCGGTTTTGCCGAGATGACACGCTATGGCCTTGCCCGCGGAGCGCGGCTCGAAACACTTGCCGGTCTGGCCGGATTGGGTGACCTCGTTCTTACCTGTTCGTCGGCCTCGTCGCGCAATTTCAGCCTCGGGCGGGGGCTTGGCGAAGGGCGGGCGGCGGCCGCATTGATTGCCGACCGCCGCACCGTTGCCGAAGGGGCCTATAGCGCCGCCGTGCTGGTCGAGGATGCATTGCGGCGCGCGGTGGATATGCCGATCTGTGCCGCGGTAGCGCGGCTGGTCGCGGGGCAGGTGGCAGCACGCGACGCGATCGGCGAATTGCTTGCTCGTCCGCTGACTGGCGAAGGCTGGTTGCGTCTTGACTGAATCCGCCGCAATCCCCGCCGCTGCCCCGGGACCGGCATCATCGGATGCCAGGGAGGATGTGGCGGCGCTGGCCAAGGGGGGCCGAACCAACTTTTTCGGATTCCTTTTGCGGCTGGTGGCGCGTCTGCCGTTTCTCTATTTTGCCGGGCGCTGGTATGGTGCCGACGCGCTTGGCCGTTTTGCCTATGCGATACTGGTTGTCGAACTTGCCGCGCAATTGGCGACTCTGGGGCTGAAACGCGGGCTTGCCCAGATGCTGTCGGCCAGCGCCGACGATGCCGACCACCGCAATATCGTGTGGGACGCGATGCTGCTGGCGACGCTTGCCGCGCTCGCCTTTGCGCTGCTGCTGTTCGCATTGCCGGTGCTGATGTTTCCCAACAGCGCGGTCAACCGGCTCGACCATTTGCTGCCGCTGATCGTCATCGCCATCGCGGGAACCGACATTGCGCTCGCCGCGCTCGCCTACCGCTACG
>JANNMK010000175.1:0-6825 GCA_031397785.1 Sphingomonas sp.
GATCGAGGCAGCGTTCCCGGGGACAACCGGTGCAGATGGCCTCGACCGAGCGGCGCTGGGCGCCCGGGTATTTGGGGATGGCGCGGCGCTGGCACGGCTCGAGGCCATCGTTCATCCGGCGGTCGCCCAGGCGCAGGCGCAGTTCATGGCCGCGCACCGGACCGAGCCGGTGGTCGTGCTCGACATCCCGCTATTGTTCGAAAAGGGCGGATCGTCGGCGGTCGACCGCATCGTCGTCGTATCGGCGCCCGTCGCTGAACAGCGCCGCCGGGTGCTGGCAAGGCCGGGGATGACCGTCGACAAGTTCGAGGACATCTCTCGCCGCCAGACGGGAGATGCAGAAAAGCGCGCGCGGGCTGACCATGTTGTCGAAACAGGCGCACCACTGGTCGAAACACGCGCTCAGGTGGCCAAGGTCATCGCTTGCCTACGTGCGGAGAGCGGCGCATAGTCCCAGCGATCATGCGCGAGATTGTGTTCGATACCGAGACAACCGGCCTTAGTGCCAGCGGCGGCGACCGGCTCGTCGAAATCGGCTGCATCGAAATGATCGGCCGGGTCGAAACCGGCAATACATTTCACCGCTATGTCAATCCTGACCGGCCGATGCCGCCTGAGGCGCAGGCGGTGCATGGTCTGAGCAATATTTTCCTGTCGGACAAACCGCGCTTTGCCGAGGTGGTCGACGATCTGCTCGCCTTCATTGGCGAGGATGCCATGCTGATCGCGCATAATGCGATGTTCGATTTCGGCTTCGTCGACGCAGAACTGGCGCGGTGCGGGCGGCCGCCGCTCGACCGCGCACGGATGATCGATACCGTCGCGATGGCGCGTCGGCTGCATCCGGGCGGCAAGCACAGCCTCGACGCGCTATGCACCCGCTACGGAATCGACCGCAGCCATCGGGTCAAACATGGGGCATTGCTGGATGCCGAGCTGCTGGCGCAACTTTATGTCGAGATGACCGGCGGGCGGCAGATCGGGCTCGGCCTGGGCAGCGAAAACGCTGCGGCGGCGGGTCCGGGTGATCGGCTAATCGAATCGGCAGTGCGGCCTTTTCGTGTCCCGCGTGCCCATGCCGCCAGCGCAGCGGAAACCGCCAACCACAATGCGTTTATCGATTCGATCGATCACGCGATCTGGCGACAACCGGCCTGAGAGGGGGGACAGCGATAAATCAGACAGCATGGGCAACCAGAATCAGTGTCTGGCGGTTGGTGTCAGACCATCAGGACTGTCCGGCGGGGCACGCCAGACCCTGCCAGACCAATTCAGACCATCAAGGAGAAGTGCAATGGACATCCGCGTTTCCGGCCATCAGCTCGCCACCGGCGCTGCCCTGCAGACTCATGTTGCCGACCGGATGAATGCCATTGCCGACAAATATTTTTCCCGCGCCATATCGGCGCACGCGACATTCGGGCGCGGGCCGCATGACAGCCTCGAATGCGATATCGTCGCGCATGTGATGCAGGGCGTGATCCTCAAAGGTCGCCATCAGGCGCGCGACGCGCATGTCGCGTTCGAAGGCGCGGCGGACAAGATCGAGAAGCAGCTGCGCCGTTATATGCGGCGCCTCAAGGACAAAAATGGTGGCAATGGCGCTGCGCCGACCGGCGATATCGATCTCGATGCCGGTTATACCGTGTTCGACGGCGGGCCGGATGACGAGGACGAAGCCGGCGATGCCCCTGCAATCATCGCGGAAACGCGGGTCGATGTGCCGACCGCCAGTGTATCCGACGCGGTGATGATGCTCGATCTGCGCAACACCACGGCGCTGTTGTTCGTCAATCCGGCGAGCGGCGCGCATAACATGGTCTACCGCCGCACCGATGGCACGATCGGCTGGGTCGAACCCAAACGCCAGTGATCGCTTACGCCCGGGTCGGTCGGGCAGCGCCCGGCCGGTTCGGGAAGGTGGGTGGATATTTGTTCTGCACCGGTCTATTGGCGCGCCTTGATCACCGGCCTGGATGGCGAGCCTTCCGCAACAACCGACGTTGATGGCGTCACGACACCGGCCCTCCTCTCCCCCCTATTGTGTGCTTTTGTCCATGAACCGACTGTCCGACCTTGTTTATCCTGCCACCGTCCGCGCCCAGCAGCTGGTCGATTCGAAGCGTGCCTTTTTTCCGCTCGCCGGGTCGATTGCTGCCGCTGCGCTTGGCCTCGACGCCAGCGAAGTCACCGAGGCGCTGCTGGAGCGGGAGCGGCTGGGGTCGACTGCGTTCGGGCGAGGCATGGCGATACCGCATGCGCGGATCGAGGGACTGACAGGGGTACGGGCGCTGTTCGTGCAATTTGCCCGGCCGATCGATTTCGATGCGGTGGATGCCCTGCCCGTCGATGTCGTCATCGTGCTGCTGTCCCCGGTTGATGCCGGGGCCGACCATTTGAAGGCGCTGGCGCAGGTTTCCCGTTTTCTGCGGGACGATGCCGCTGTTGCCCGGTTGCGCGGAGCACGATCGGCCGAGGCGCTTTACGCGATTCTGGCCGGAGAAGAGACGCGTGACGCTGCCTGACGGCAATGCGCCCGCCAATGCGGGTGAAGCCGCGCATTTTCGCGCGCTCGAGCGGCTTTATGCTGCGGCACCGGTCAACCGGTTGTTCCCGTCACGATTGAGCATCGTGACAAGCGGGCATGCGCAGATCGGTTTCGATGTGACCGCGGACTATTTCCATGCCGCGGGTGCGACCCATGGCACTGCCTATTTCAAGATGCTTGATGATGCGGCTTTTTACGCAGCCAACAGCCTGGTTACCGACCGGTTCCTGCTGACAACCGCATTCAACCTGTTGTTCACCCGGCCGCTTGGCGCCGGACCGGTGACCGCCCATGGCCGATGGATCAGTGGGCGGCGGCGCGTGTTCGTTGCCGATGCTTCCCTGACCGATGCCGACGGCGAGGAAGTGGCACGCGGCACCGGGACCTTCATGCGATCGTCCTTTTCATTGTCTGGCCTGCCGGGCTATGGTGGCGCGCCCGACATTGCCGGTGAATGATGCGCCGCCGCGCCTGACCAGCGCGATGCTGGTTTCGGCGCTGATCCGGCGGGTCCAGGCAGCGGGCGGATTTGCAGCGGTGTTGCACCGGGGCGATGCGCGGGCCGGGGCGATCATCGTCGAATGTTCGCGGCGGGGACAGGCCGAACTTCGGATCGAACGCACCAGCGATGAAACGGGCCGCGATGGCTGGCGACTGATCGAAGCGGCCGATCAGGCGGGATTGCCAGCCAGTGCGCAGCGGCTTGAACGGCGATTGGCCAATGATCCCGATCTTTGGGTCATCGAACTGGATATCGCACAGGCAGAACGGTTCGCCGCTGAAACAATCGCCTCGGCTTGACCTTTTACGCTGCACCGCACAATAGCGTCGGCATAGTAAAATGCGAAGGTTGCCTCGTATTCGCGCGCCCCTCTTCCCTTTCTGGTGCGCGGATCGGATCTCCGAAGGATCCCGGGTTAACACGCAGTCGGGGGGTGAACCCGGGGATCGTTCCGTCATCCGATGGACCAATGGCCCTGACGTCGCGCCGTTCCGCCCAAAATGAAGAATGAATGAGTCGTCTTTTTCGGGCTGCCTCCGCAGCCGCCGTCGGCCTTACCACCCTGACTGCCATTGCATTGACCGTTCCGGGCCTTGCCCAGGTGAGCGCCGATACCGTGCTCGCCCAACCATCAACCGATTCGCCTCCGAGCGAAGTGGTCTATCAATCGGTTCCGGTCATCGGTGCGACTGTCCCGGCATCAGGTGACGTCGATCCGGCCGTAATTCCCGTCGAAACCGATCCTGTCATCGCCGATGTCCCGCATGCCGCCAGTCTTTCGGCAATGATCGCGGCGATGGATCATCAGGAACCCGGCGACGAGCAACTGCGCTGCCTTGCTACCGGTATCTATTTCGAAGCCAAGGGCGAATCGCTCGATGGCCAGCTTGCCGTCGCTCATGTCATCATCAATCGCGCCAATTCGGGCCGCTTCGCCGCAACGCATTGCGGCGTTCTCACGCAACGCGGTCAGTTTTCCTTTGTCCGTGGCGGTGTCATCCCTCGTGCAACGCACCAGGGTCAATGGCGCACCGCGGTGGCGATCGCCCGCATCGCAATGGCGAATCAATGGGTCAATCCGGTACCCGGTGCGATGTTCTTCCATGCCGCGCGGGTTTCGCCGGGTTGGAACCGTCCGCGTGTTGCGCGGTTAGGCAATCATGTTTTTTACCGCTGACGTCGGCACGACCTGCCGCCTTTAGCCGGTTATCGGTTCCCGAGAGGATCGGCATCGCCGGCCCTTCGGGTCGCGGCAAGGCCTGTGAGCGACCCCCCTCGTTCGCAGGTCTTGCTTTGTTCCGATGAGCAGCTAGGTTTTGGCGATGATCGCCATTCCAATCCCCGCCTTACGACCGCCGCTGCCCGGTAGTTGTGCCAGTGATGTGGCGCGCGGCCTGTCACGACTGTTTCATCGTCAAGGACGCACGGTAATGTGCGAAGTGCCGCTGCCCAATGGGCGCCGCGCAGACATGCTGGCCATTGATGCGCGCGGCCACATCATCATCGTCGAAATCAAGGTGGCGCGCGCCGACCTGGTGGCCGATGCCAAATGGCCGGATTATCTCGACTGGTGCGACCGCTTCTATTGGGGACTGTCGCCTGGTCTGGACCCGCTGTTGCTCGATTGTACCACGCGCCGCCCTGACCGCTGCGGGATCATCGTTGCCGATCGCTATGATGCGGCGATCATCCGCGAAGGCAGCGATCACCCGCTCGCTCCGGCGCGACGGCGCTCCGAAACGCTGCGGCTGGCTCGACTGGCGATGCGGCGGACGATGTTTGCGAACGATCCCGATCTTGCCGCCATCGGCGCCGCCGACGAGATGGCCTTGTGATCCCAGCGGGCGCCTGCCTTCAGTTCGGCCCTGCGGCGCGCGGGGCTGTCGTTGTTGTCGCCGGGCGATCGTTGAGCGCAGCGACAATCGCTGCGGCCCGGTTGTCGCTTTCGGCATAATCCAGCGGTGATTGACCGGTAACATTGTCCTGCACGGCGGGATTGGCTCCCGCAGCGATCAGCACCCGAACGAGCGCAAGATCGCGGCGCTGGACCGCCAGGTGCAGCGCGGTTTCGCCGCGACCATTGGTCTGGTCGATACGTGCCCCACCCTCGATGAGCGCGCGAACACCGTCGATGAAGCCGATCTGGGTCGCCAGCAGCAGCGGCGTCGCCCCTTCGCGATCGACCAGATTGGGGTCGGCGCGCCTCCCTAGCAGGAAGCGAAGCCACACCGGATCGCGCCGGTTGGCGACGATATGCAGCGCGGTCTGCCCGCTCGATACATCACGGGTGTTGATGAGCGTGCCCGCCGCTCCGCCCAGCAGATCGGTCGCCTTGGCGCCGTCGCGTTCGCGCACCGCTTCAAGGAACTGAAAGCCCGGACTGCCAAAGGATTGGGCGGCAACCGGCGAAGACAGCGTGGCGGTACCGACTGCGGCAGCCGCCGGTATCAGCGCCGTGGCGAGCAGGGCAGAGCGAAGGAAATGACGCATGGCGGGGCTTTCTTTGCCGCTGGCGCACGCGCACGGCGGTTGATTTGTCCGCTGTGCCGTCGCATGGCTGAGCGGGTCATGAACATTGCTCTTTCTATCGCGCGCCGTGCGCTGTGCGCAAGTCTGATCGGCTTGTCGCTGCTGACCACCGCCTGTTCACCGCGCCAGCAGGTGGCGGAAGAACCCCCGCTTGCCGGAGCGCGGATCGGCGGGCCGTTCATGCTCACCGATATGCGCGGTGTGCCAACCGATGAAACCCGCTTCGACGGGAAATATCGGCTGGTCTATTTCGGCTACAGCTTCTGTCCCGACGTCTGCCCGGTCGATCTCAACTGGTTGATGCTCGGTCTAAAACAGTTCGAGCGGCAGGACGCTGCCCGCGCTGCGCGCATCCAGCCCTTGTTCGTGACGCTCGATGCCGAACGGGACACGGCTGCAATATTGTCGGCCTTCGTCCCGCAATTTCACCCGCGCCTGATCGGGCTGACCGGCACGGCGGAGCAGATTGCCGCGATCGCGCGCAGCTATGCCGTTACCTACGCCAGACAGCCGGGGTCATCGCCCGATGCCTATCTGGTGGCCCATAGCCAGCTCGCCTATCTGATGGGTCCAGACGGCTTGCCGCTTGCGCTGATCCCCGTCGACGATATCCGCACGACCGATGTCAACGAAGGGTCGCCGGACAAGGTCGCGGCCGAACTCGCCCGCTGGGTGCGCTGATCGCCGTGGCGAAGGCTCCGCGATTCTGGGAAAAACCGCTGGGCCAGCTCAATCGCGACGAGTGGGAGGCGCTGTGCGACGGTTGCGGAAAATGCTGTTTGCACAAGGTCGAGGAAGATGATGAGGAGGCGGACGAGATCCGCATCTATCCTACCAATGTCGCGTGCAGATTGCTCGACCGCAGCAGCGCGCGATGCAGCAACTATCGCAACCGCCGCGCTTATGTGCCCGATTGCCTGCAGCTGACTGCCGCCAACGTCGGCGACATCCCATGGCTGCCGGTCACCTGTGCCTACCGGTTGCGGGCGCAGGGCGAACCATTGTTCGATTGGCACTATCTCATCTCGGGCGATCGAGAGAGCGTCCACGCAGCCGGGCAATCGGTGCGCGGCTGGACGGTGAGCGAGACTGTGGCAGGGCCATTGGAACATCATATCGTCGACCGGCCGGTCTGACAGCTTGCAGCGATCTGCCGTGACGAGCGATGATTTCAGCGTGGCAATAGCGGGCATCGATGGCGGAATCGCGGTGCGTATCCGCCGCCATCACGCATCGCGGCGGCTGC
>JANNMK010000178.1:0-4213 GCA_031397785.1 Sphingomonas sp.
GCTGGTATTCGATCGACGAGACGTAGTTGGAGCCGACGCCGGGCTTGGCGCCGCTGGACCGTTGCCAGAAGCCCACCCCGAGGTGCGGCCGCAGGCGCGCGCCGGTCCCCGGCGTGACGCGAAACCGGCGGCTTCGCTGACATAATCGACCGAATAGGCAAGGCCGGAACAGCCACGGCGCGGGGTCGAGAGTTTGACGCCGATCGCATCGGCCGGGGCCATGGCCATCAGCGCCGCAACGCGCGCTTCGGCGGCGGTGGTGAGGGTGATGGCAGCGGGGCGAATGCGGGTCCTGGTTTCGGTCATGGTCTTCCTCCTTATCCCCTTTCCTGCGCAGGCAAGGGGCAGCGAGACTTGGCAACCTGCTGCCCGGTCGCGGCGGGGTCGGCGGTTCCGGCCGAAGTGCAAGGCCGTAACACACCACGCCAACCCCTCCTTTCAAGCGGAGGGGTTTCAGTCATAACATCCCCAGTTCGAGCCGGGCTTCGTCGGTCATGTTGGCCGGGCTCCATGGCGGATCCCAGACGAGATTGACATCGACGAGGCCGACGCCGGGTACCGACCCGACCCGCAGTTCGACCTCTCCGGGCATCGATTCGGCGACCGGGCAGTGCGGTGTGGTCAGCGTCATGGTCACCACGGTGTGATTGTCGTTGCCGACCTCCACCCCGTAAATCAGGCCGAGATCGTAGATATTGACCGGTATTTCGGGATCGTAGATTTCCTTGATCGCGTCGATCACCGCGGCCTGCAAATCGCTGCCGGGGGCCGATGCGGGGATTTGCGCTGGCGCTTCGGCAAGGAAGCCCGACAGATAGTCGCGCTTGCGGGTCAGTTTTTCGCCTGCGGTTTCATTGGCATAGGCATCCTCGACCCGCGCGCGGGCTGGCTGGGGAACGCTTTCCACTTCATCGATCCTGATATCGCTCATCCGAAAATCGTCCTTACCCGGGCGAGGCCGCGCAGCAGTGCGTCGATGTCGCCTTCGTCGTTATAGATACCAAAGCTCGCCCGCACCGTGGCGGGCAGGCCAAGCGCGTCCATCAGCGGCTGGGCGCAATGGTGACCGGCACGCACCGCAACGCCGCATTCGTCCAAGATAGTGCCGACATCGTGCGGGTGCACCCCCTCCACCATGAAACTGACGATGCCCGCCGCGTCGTCAGGGCCGAGCAGGCGGACGCTGTTGAGACCGCCCAACGCATCCCGGCAGGTGGCGACCAGCGCGGCTTCATGCGCGGCAATGGCGTCCATGCCGATGCTGTCGACAAAATCGATCGCCGCATGGAGCGCGATGCCCTCGACGATCGCCGGTGTGCCTGCCTCGAACCGGGCGGGCGCGGGCGCATAAGTGGTGCCTGCAAAACTCACCCGGTCGATCATCGCACCGCCGCCCTGCCATGGCGGCATGGCGTCGAGAATGTCGGCGCGCGCCCACAATACGCCGATGCCGGTCGGGCCGTAGAGCTTGTGGCCCGAGAAGGTATAAAAATCGCAATCGAGCGCCGCCACATCGACCGGCATATGTGGGGCCGACTGGCAGCCATCGAGCAGCAGTTTGGCTCCGACCCGGTGGGCCAGCGTGGCGGCGCGGCGCGCATCGAGGATGCTGCCGAACACATTGGAAACATGGGCGAGCGCGACCAGCTTGTGCTGTTCGGTCAGCATCGCCGCCGCCGCGTCGAGATCGATGCAATGATCGGAGGTGAGCGGGCAGATGTCGATGTGCGCGCCGGTGCGGGCGGCGAGCATCTGCCACGGCACGATATTGCTATGATGTTCGAGTGTGGAGAGGAGGATGCGGTCGCCAGGGCCGATGGTCGGACCGCCCCAGCTGTTGGCGACCAGATTGATCGCCTCGGTCGCGCCGCGCACGAAGACGATTTCGTCCGGTTGTGCGCCGATGAAGGCGGCAGTGCGGCGGCGTGCGGCTTCATAGGCCAGGGTCATGTCGGCCGAGCGCGCATAGACGCCGCGGTGCACGGTGGCATAGTCGCGGCCCATCGCGGCCACGGTGGCGTCGATGACCGACTGCGGTTTTTGCGCGGTGGCGGCGGTATCGAGATAATGCCAGCTACCGATACCGGGGAAATAGTGGCGCATCTCCCGTCCCCCTTCAGGCGAGAGGGGCGGGATGGCGGGCATCGCGCCCACGCTCGCTGCGCTTCGCTCTGCCCCCTCTCCCAACCCTCTCCCCTGAAGGGGAGAGGGCTTATGGAATATCGCGCCGTTCACAGCATCGCCTCCAGCAGGTCAGTGGCACGCGCTTCCAGCGTTTCGCGCTCATGCCCTGCCTCGGCAAAGGCATCGGCGAGGAACGCCTGCAGCATAAGCCGTTTGGCGATGTGCGGCGGGATGCCGCGCGCGGCGAGGTAAAACAGGCTGGCGGCGTCGAGTTCGCCGACGGTCGCGCCATGCGCGCATTTGACATCGTCGGCGTAAATTTCGAGTTGCGGCACGGCATTGGCGGTCGCGCCGCGGTCGAGCAGCATCGCCTTGACCGACTGGGCGGCATCGGTCTGCTGCGCGTGGCGGGCGACATGCACCTTGCCGAGGAAGCTGCCGGTGGCGGTGCCGCCGAGCACGGAGCGCACCGTCTGGTTGCTGGTCGCGCCGGGGTGGGCGTGATCGAGGGCGGTGACGATTTCCAGCGTCTGCGCGCCGCTGCCGATGATCGCGCCGCCGATTTCGACATGGCTGCGGCTAGCAAGCGTGGCGGTGATCTCGACGCGGGCGTAGGCGAGACCTGCGACCAGCGTGAAGATGTCGAGCCGCGCACCTTCGCCAAGGGTGGCGTGGAGGCGGACGATGCCATGCGCGGGGAGGCTGTCGATGATGCGGGTGTGGGTTTCACCGGCGGGGACAACCAGCGTCTCGGGAGCGACGACCGCGGGCCAGGCGATCGCAACCGCAGCATGATCGCTGTAGCGCCAGGCTTCGTCGCGCCTTGTCGGTAGCGGGGGGGTAGGGAGGGTTGCCAAAGCGGTCATGGTTGCGGCGTCCATGCGGCGCGCCATCGCTCGACAAGCTGATCCAGCCTCGGTTGCGAGCGTTCCTCGACACAATTCTGCAGTGCGCGCCGGTTTGGCGGAGTATCGGCCATGCATTCCTGCGCAATCGTGCACGGAACGGCGTCCATCTCTGCATTGCCGCTGCCGTTGGTCACGCGGCAGGAGCGCAGCACCAGCAGCCCGTTGCGGCGCGGCGCACGGATATCGACCTCGATAAACTGCATCCGCCGGGCGAGGACGACGATATCCTCGTCATTTGCCGGTGGTGGTTGCTCCACACTCCCGGTCGGCGCGGTCACGGCCGCTTGCAGCGCCAAGGCAAGGATGGCGGTAACGCTCACGCCGCCACCGCCTCATAGCCATGCTCTTCGAGTTCGAGCGCCAGCTCCGGCCCGCCGGTGCGGGTGATGCGGCCACCGGCGAGGACGTGGACGAAATCGGGGCGGACGATGTCGAGCAGGCGCTGATAGTGGGTGATGAGCAGCACCGCCTTGTCGGGTTTGCGCATGATCGTGTTGATGCCATCGCCGACGACGCGCAGCGCGTCGATGTCGAGGCCCGAGTCGGTTTCATCGAGGATGGCGAGCGCGGGGTCGATGATGCCCATCTGCACCATCTCGTTGCGCTTTTTCTCTCCGCCCGAAAAGCCGACGTTCACCGGGCGTTTGAGCATGTCCATGTCCATCGACAGCAGCGCGGCCTGTTCGCGCGCGATCTTGAGGAACTCCGCGCCGGAGAGGGGCGCTTCACCGCGTGCGCCGCGCTGGGCGTTCAAGGCTTCGCGGAGGAATTGCAGGTTGCTGACGCCTGGGATTTCGACGGGGTATTGGAAGCCGAGGAAGAGCCCGGCGGCGGCGCGTTCGTGGGGGTCGAGGGCGAGGAGGTCGATGAGGTCACCCTCGCCGTCAAGCCCGGGGTGACGAGGCTGGGGGGTGAATGTCGCACTCCCCCCCGTCACCTCATAGCCCGGCCGCCCGGCGAGCACATAGCCCAGAGTCGATTTGCCCGCGCCGTTCGGCCCCATGATCGCATGGATCTCGCCCGCCTTGATGGTGAGCGAGAGGCCCTTGAGGATCGCCTTGCCGTCAACGGTCGCGTAAAGGTTTTTGATTCTAAGCATTCTGTTTTTCCACGATGTTTCGCGTGAGGCGCAGCGTCCTTGTTAGCCGCCTTGCGTAGGTATTGGCGGCAGACCACAACTC
>JANNMK010000003.1:0-4179 GCA_031397785.1 Sphingomonas sp.
CGGCGGCCTGCGCAAACGCAACCACCGAACTGCGCTTCATGTAACCGCTGCTCTCCTCCATCGCCGATGGCATATCTTCGGGCAGGTGATGTTCGACAATGCCCAGCCGACCGCCCGGCATCAGCATCGCGAACATCTCGCGAAACGCGGCGGCGGTCTTGTCCAGCCCGGCAAACCGCAGATTATGGATATTGCGGAACGTCAGCACGACATCGGCGCTGCCATCGGCCACTTTCGGCCCGGCATCGCTGGCCGGGAAAGCGGCCAGCTGGGCGTCGGCGTACAGCGCCGGATTGGCGGTCTGCAATGCGCGCACGCCGTTCAGCCCGCGCTCGAACGGGCCGGCCGCATGATAACGGCCGCCGCCGGTCGCGGCCAGCGGCGCGAGAATCTCGGTATACCAGCCGCCGCCAGGGAACAGCTCGACGATCGTATCGGTCGGCTTCACCTGAAAAAAGCTCAGCGTTTCGGCGGGATTGCGGTATCGGTCGCGCAGCCGGTTGGCGGCGGTGCGGGTAGGAGCGGCCACTGCGGCGTCGATTGCGGCGCGGGCGGCAGGCGCGGCATGATCGCTACCGTGGTTGCCGCCATGGTGGTCGAACATCGCCCAGGCCGGAATGGCGGTGGCCGCAAGGGCGGCGGCGAGGATGGTTGCTATCGTGCGGCGGCTGGCCATAACAGACTCCATGAAAGACATCGGGGGTTGCAGCGCAAACCCATATCCAAGGTGAGGCCGAGTGCAAGGCGGATTGACGATATTGGGCGTGGCCGCGCTGGCCTTGACCGGCGTGTCGGCTCTGGCCGAACGGCGGCGCAGGCGGCGTCATGATCTGGAGGCGGTCGGCTGGGTTCCATGGCCATTGCTGACGATCTTGGGCACGATCGCCGCGCTGTTCGCCTTCGCTTTCGCGCTCAAGGCGGGGGCAGGGTGATGACGATGACGACGACGATGACGACGACGATGACCAGCATGATGAGCGGCACGGCGACACGGCGTGGGATGCTGGCAGGTGCAGCCGCCCTGTGGCTGGGGGGATGTGCCGGGCGGGTGGCCGGTTCGGCATCCTCTTTGTCCACCATGGCAATGCCGGTCGATCCGCTGGCGACCGCCACGCCCGATCTTGTCGATCTGGTGATGATCGACCCACGCATCATGATCGACATTCGCTATGCGACGGCCAATAATTTCATGCGTCGCCGGCTTTATCCCATCGCCCGCGCGCTGCTGCAACGCCCGGCGGCACAGGCGCTCGTCCGTGTGCAGGATCGTGCTGCGGCGCATGGCTTCGGGCTGCTGATCCACGATGCCTATCGCCCGTGGAGCATCACGAAAATGATGTGGGACGAAACGGCAGAGGCTAGCCGGGAATTCGTCGCCAATCCGGCCACCGGCTCACGCCACAATCGCGGCTGCGCCGTCGACCTGACGCTGCATCGCGGCGGCCGGGCGGTCGAAATGCCGTCTCCCTATGACGATTTTACCGCCGCCGCCTATCGCGGCACCATGGCCACCAGCGGCGACGCGCTGGCCAACAGCGCGCGGCTCGAAGGCTGGATGGCCGCGGAAGGCTTCATTCCGCTGCCCAATGAATGGTGGCATTTCGACTGGAAGGACTGGCGAAACTATCCGGTGCAGGATCAACCGCTGGGGTAATCCTGCACCGGATCATATGCATCATATCCGTGCCGCCGGTCCCTCGCAGCGACGGTCCGGGGCTGGACCGGTCAGCGACGGATGCGGACGCGTGTTTCGAGATCCGCGATGCGACGATCGAGATAGGCGCGGTCGTCGTTGGACGCGCTCAGCCGGGCATAAGCGGCTTCCAGCCGCATCAGATCGCCATGCTCGACGCGGATTTGCGCCTGGACGCTGGACGTCAGCCCGCTGGACGGCAGGGCCGCCGCGATGGCGTCGAGCCGCGCGCGCGGCGTCAGCACCGCCCCGCCGACGCCAGCGCCGTCGCCCAGGCGAGCATCGAGCGCATCGAGCCCGCTTTCGAGCTCGTCACGCTCGGCGGCAGTCAGTCGGCCATCGCGCAGATAGGTCGCTTCACTGCGCACCAGCGCGGCATAGTCGGTGCGCAACCGCGTGGCTTCGGTGCGGGTAATGCGCCGCGCCGCCAGCGCGGCGTTGACCCGCACCAGAAATTCAGCCTGTCCGTCCGCCACGCCCACCGATGTCGAGCTGTCGTCGCCATACCCGTCGTCGTTGCCGTAGCTGCCGTTCGTCAACACCTGGGTGAGCATATTGTAGCGGTCTGCCAGCTCGCGCCGTTCCTGCACGGTGAAGCGGCGATCCGCACCATAGCTGCTTTCAAGCTGCACCAGCTGGTAATAATCATATTTCAGGCGGTCCCCGGTCGCGCGGTCAAGCACGCGTGACCGAACATCGGCATCGACGCGCGTCTCGAACTGCAGGCGCTGGGTTGCGAGAGGGGTGCGCCCGGCGGCCCATTCGGCCTCGATATTGGTCGTGGTGCCGGTCCGGTTGCCGAACAATGTGCCGAATATCTCGGCAATCCGCTCTTGCGCGGTCGAACGCTGTTGCGCAGAATCAGCGGTCGTGGACGTCTGAGCCTGCGCGCCGGTCGCGGCGAGCGCGATAGCGGCTGCTGCGGTCAAACTGGTGAATTTCATGATGTCGGTCCTTTGTTGTGGTGCCGTAAGAACAACAGGCCGCCCGCATGGTTCCGCAGCCGGCCCGGATGCCGACAATAGCGTTGCGGTCGCTCATCTGCGCGCTTGGCTTCGTAGGATCGGTTTCAGCCAAATCCACGGTTCAACGGCGAACCACTGGCGCCGCGCCAAAGTTCATGCTATGTTCTACAGGCGACAGATGATCTTTGACATTGTGAGTCGAAAGTTACGGGACAGCGCTCGCCGGGTTCCGGTCGCGCTAAAGCGACAAAGGAGACATTCCATAGGCCCGCATGCGTATACTTTGTCGCTTTAGCGGAAAATGCCTCAAAGGCAGGCTTCGAGCATCGGCTGATCAAAGCCGAACATGCGCGCTTTTTCGAGCGTATAGGGCCGCAGACCCAAAGCGCGATATTCGCCGATGATCTTGCCGTCCTTGTCTTCGTCGAGATACTCGAATTTGAACAACTCCTGGGTGACGATGACATCGCCCTCCATGCCGATCACTTCGGTGACCGATGTCACCCGGCGCGATCCGTCGCGCAGCCGCTTGATTTGGACGATCATGTCGACCGAATCGGCGATCTGCCGACTGATTGCTTCCTTGGGGATCTTGATGTCGCCCATCAGGATCATGTTTTCCATACGCCCCAGGCATTCCCGGGGGGAGTTGGCGTGCAGCGTGCACATCGACCCGTCATGACCGGTGTTCATCGCGGCGAGCAGATCGAAACATTCCTGCCCGCGGATTTCGCCCAGGATGATGCGGTCCGGGCGCATACGCAGCGCGTTCTTGACCAGATCGCCGATGGTGATCGCGCCTTGCCCTTCGAGGTTGGGCGGACGGGTTTCGAGCGGCAGCCAATGCGGCTGCTGCAACCTGAGTTCGGCCGCATCCTCGATGGTCAGCACCCGTTCCGACGGGTCGATCATCTTGGACAAGGCGTTCAGCATCGTCGTCTTGCCCGAACCGGTGCCGCCCGAAATGACGATATTGAACCGGCACGCCCCAGCGATCTTCAGCGCGGTGCACATCTTGTTCGACATCGCGTTCCAGTCGCGCAGCATGTCGAGCGTGATCGGCTTGGCGGAAAATTTACGGATCGAAATCGCGGTGCCGCGCAGGCTGAGCGGCGGAACGATTACGTTGACGCGGCTGCCGTCCTTCAGACGCGCATCGGCCAGCGGCGTCGTCTGGTCGACCCGTCGCCCGACCTGGTTGACGATGCGCTGGGCGATCTGGAACAGATGCTCCTCGTCGCGGAACACCACGCCCGACAGGGTCAGCTTGCCGCCCTTTTCGATATAGGTCTGGTCGGGGCCGTTGATCATGATGTCCGAAATATCGGCATCGTTGAGCAATTCCTCGAGCGGCCCGAAGCCCAGAAGTTCGTCGACCAGCACCTTTTCCAGCGCAAATTGCTCGCGCCGGTTGAGCGTGATCTTGAGCTCGGTGAGCACCTCGAGGATGATCGGGCGAAACTCTTCGGTCAGCTCGTCCTTGGACAATGTCGCCGCCGCTTCGGGGTCGACCCGCTCCAG
>JANNMK010000235.1:0-26882 GCA_031397785.1 Sphingomonas sp.
CGTCCTGTGCGTCTTCAGGCGGGGCGAAGCGGTCGTCGCGGGGGGAAGCAAAGGGGGTGGGATCGACCACCGGATCGGGCATCTGTCATGCCTATGCGCCCGACGGGCGGTGCATTTCGCTGCTCAAGCTGCTGCTGACCAATTCGTGCATTTTCGACTGCCATTATTGCATCAACCGCAAGAGCAGCAACGTCCGCCGGGCGCGCTTTACACCGGACGAGGTGGTGGCGCTGACGCTCGATTTCTATCGCCGCAATTATATCGAGGGGCTGTTCCTGTCCTCCGGCATCATCCGTTCTCCCGACTATACGATGGAGCAGCTGGTGCATGTCGCGCGCAGCTTGCGCGAAGTGCATCATTTTCGCGGCTATATCCATTTGAAGACGATTCCCGATGCCGATCCCGAACTGGTGCGGCAGGCGGGAGCCCATGCCGACCGGGTGTCGATCAACATCGAATTGCCGACGGTCGCCGGGCTGACCCGGCTGGCCCCCGACAAATCGGCGACGCGGATCGACGGGGCGATGGCGGGGATGCATGATGCGATCATCGATACCAAGGAGGCGCGGCGGAAATACCGCCACGCGCCGCGCTTTGCCCCGGCCGGGCAATCGACGCAGATGATCGTCGGCGCGGACGCGGCGAGCGACACCGACATCATCGGCACCGCGAGCGGGCTGTATGCGCGGCACGCCATGCGCCGCGTCTATTACAGCGCCTTTTCCCCGATCCCGGATGCCAGCGCGGTATTGCCGCTGAAATCGCCGCCGCTGATGCGCGAACACCGGCTTTATCAGTCCGACTGGATGATGCGCTTTTACGGCTATGCGCCCGGCGAAATCAGCGCGGCGGCGGATGCCGATGGCATGCTGCCGCTCGACATCGATCCGAAACTGGCTTGGGCGCTGGCCAATCGCGGGATATTTCCGGTCGACGTCAACCGCGCGCCGAAGGAGGCGCTGCTGCGCGTGCCGGGGCTGGGCGTGAAGGCGGTGGGTGCGATCATGGCGGCGCGGCGGCACAAGACATTGCGGCTCGACGATGTCGGGCGGATTTCGCGCTCGATAAAAAAGCTGCGGCCGTTTCTGATCACCGCCGACTGGCGACCGACATTGCTGTCGGACCGGGCCGATGTCGATGCATTCGTGCGGCCGCGCGGCGAGCAGCTGGATCTGTTTGCCGCATGACCGGGGGCGGAGCCAAGCGCGCGGCCGGGCGTTGACCGGTCATGGCATCCGAATCATATAGCAACGCGCTGTTTTCCGTCACGCTCGACGCGCCGGATGATTTCGACGGGTGGCGCGATGCCGTGCGGCGGCTGGTGGCGGCCAATGTCGATCCGGCGCGGGTCAGCTGGTCGGTGGCGGGGCAGACGGGCGATCTGTTTGCCGGTGCGGCAAAGAATCTGGCGACCCTGCCGGACATCGGCGCAGGCACTGGCGATGCGCCGCCGCTCAGGGTTCCGCGCGATGTCGTCCCGCTGGCCCGCACCGCGATCCTGCATCGCGATGCCGAGCGGTTTGCGATGCTGCACAGCCTGCTGGCGCGGCTGCACGCCCGGACCATCGCGCTGTCCGACCGCACCGATCCGCTGATCATCGCGGCTGAAGGATGGGCGAGGACGGTGCGGCGCGACATTCACAAGATGCGGGCGTTTGTGCGGTTCCGCATGATCGAGGGCGACGCCGGCGATCCGGGGAGCGGGGCTGGCGGCGGTGTTGGAGGCGACGGGCCGCCGCGCTATGTCGCCTGGTTCGAGCCCGACCATCATATCGTGCGGGCCAATGCGCGGTTCTTCATCGACCGGTTCGCATCGATGCACTGGTCGATCCTGACGCCCGAAATTTCGGTGCATTGGGATGCCAAGGCGCTGACCGAAGGGCCGGGCGGGGTACGTGGCGATGCGCCCGACGGCGATCCGGTCGAGGATGCGTGGAAGCGCTATTATGCCAGCATCTTCAATCCATCGCGGCTGAAAATCGGTGCTATGCTGAAGGAAATGCCAAAGAAATACTGGGCGAACATGCCCGAGACGGCGCTGGTTGCGGGATTGATCGCGGGCGCGCAGGCGCGGTCCGCAGCGATGATCGCGGCGAGCACAGCGCAGGCGCCCGTCGATCAGGCCGAGCTGTCCTCCAACAACGAGCCCAATATCGAGGGCGGGCAGAGCGAATGGACGCGATCGGCGATCAAGGCGCAGGCGCATGGCTGCAAACGCTGCCTGCTGTTTGGCCCGGCGACGCAGATGGTGTTCGGCGAAGGGCCGATCGATGCCAGGCTGATGCTGGTCGGCGAGCAGCCGGGCGATCGGGAGGATATCGCCGGGCGGCCATTTGTCGGACCGGCGGGACAATTGCTCGATGCCGCGCTGGTGGAGGCGGGGATCGACCGGGCGGGCGTGTATGTCACCAATGCGGTCAAACATTTCAAATTCGAGCAGCGCGGCAAGCGGCGTCTGCACCAGTCGCCGACCGCCGGCGAAATCGAGGCGTGCCGCTGGTGGATCGACAAGGAGCGCGAGCTGGTGCAGCCGCGGCTGATCGTCGCGCTCGGTGCCACGGCCGCGCGATCGCTGTTCGGCAAGGCGATGCCGGTCGGCAAGTCGCGCGGGCAGACGCTGTATCTCGACAATGGCACGGCAGTGCGCATCACCGTCCACCCGAGCTATCTGCTGCGGTTGCCGGACGCGGAGCTGGCAAAGCGCGAACGCGCGGGCTTCGTTGCTGATCTGGTCGCGGCGCGGGAGCATATCGCGGCAGCAAGATGAACGGCTGTTCATACTGTGTTGCCGACATACAACACATTGCACTAATTGCGCAAAGCTGACTGTTTCGTTCAGGAACGCGGCAGGCTTTGGCGGGTTAGGGTGGCTTCGCGTTCCAGCGCAAGGCTGCAATGGCCAACGGAGCGCGTGTCACACAGCAGAAGGACCATTCTCCATGACGAAACTCTCTCTCCTTGCCGCTGCCGGTTTTGCCGCGCTGGCGCTTTCGACCGGTGCCCAGGCACAGACAACCACGGCTTCGGCTCAGCCCTATATCGGCCTGTCGGGCGGCTACCATGACCTCGGCGTCAGCAGCGGCAATGGCATCGAAGACAATGGCGCGATCTACGGCGTGCTCGCCGGTGTCGATTTCCCGATCGGTGAAACGCTGATCCTCGGCGTCGAGGGCAATTATCATCTCGGCACCAACGCCATCGACAGCGAATATGGTGTTGCCGCCCGCCTCGGCTTCCCGATCGGCGCGACCAGCCAGCTGTTCGTCAAGGGCGGGTATCAGCAGGTCGATCTCGACCTCGGCAAGGTTGTCGGCGGTCCGGTTCCGGCCGGTCTCGATGACACCGATGGCGACTATCTGGTCGGTGTCGGCGGCGAATTCGGCGTTGGTGACAGCCCGGCGCGTATCCGCGTCGGCGTCGATACCATTTCGTTCGACAGCGTCCGCGCCACCGCCGGTGTGATCTTCAAATTCTGACTTTTCCGCTCACGTCAGAATATGATGAAGGGGCGGCGTGCAAGCGCCGCCCCTTTTTCTTTGCGCGACGCTCGGTTAGGCGCGGATGCGATGACCGAGCGTTTTTTCTTCTCGCTATCCGCCACCGACGGCGCGGCCCGCACCGGCACGATCCGCATGCAGCGCGGCGCGATCCGCACGCCAGCCTTCATGCCGGTCGGTACCGCGGCGACGGTCAAGGGCATGCGGCCCGCCGAAGTGCGCGCCACCGGGGCGGACATCATCCTGGGCAATACCTATCATCTGATGCTGCGCCCTGGCGCGGAGCGGGTGGCGCGGCTGGGCGGGCTGCATCGTTTCATGGGCTGGGACCGGCCGATCCTGACCGACAGCGGCGGCTATCAGGTGATGAGCCTGTCGGCGCTGACCCGGCAGAGCGAGGAGGGCGTCGAGTTCAAGTCGCACCTCGACGGATCGCGGCACATGCTCAGCCCCGAACGGTCGATGGCCATCCAGCGCCTGCTCGGCTCCGACATCGTCATGGCGTTCGACGAATGCCCGCCGGGCGGAGTCGACCGGGAACGGGCGATCGCCAGCATGGAACGATCGATGCGCTGGGCCGTGCGGTCGAGAGAGGGGTTCGACGCAGGCGGCGACCATGCCGCCCGTGCCGCGCTGTTCGGCATCCAGCAGGGTAGTCTGGACGAGGAACTGCGGGCAAAATCGGCCGAAGCGCTGATCGGCGTCGGCTTCGATGGCTATGCCATCGGCGGTCTCGCCGTGGGAGAGGGGCAGGAGGCGATGTTCGCCTGCCTCGACTATGCGCCTGCACAATTGCCCGCCGACAAACCGCGCTATCTGATGGGCGTGGGCAAGCCCGACGATCTGGTCGGTGCAGTCGAACGCGGAGTGGACATGTTCGATTGCGTGCTGCCGACGCGATCCGGCCGCAACGGACAGGCGTTCACATGGGACGGCCCGGTCAACATTCGCAACGCGAAATTCGCCGAGGATGAGGTGCCGCTGGATGCGGATTGCGGCTGCCCGGTGTGCGCCGGGTGGAGCAGGGCCTATATCCACCATCTGGTACGGTCGGGCGAAATGCTCGGCGCGATGCTGATGACACAGCATAATCTGCACTTCTATCAAGAGCTTATGGCAGGCATGCGCGATGCGATTGCAGGCGGATCGTTCGCCGGATTTGCCAGCGCATTTCGCGCCCGGTATCTCAGGCGATGAGCGCAAATTTCCTGCGCGGAACGGTGCATGACGCGGCAGACGATCTGCGCGAAGGCAAGCGGCGGCCCTGCTGCTGGCCGGGATGCATCGACCACGATGACAAGCCGCCGGGCCGGTGGCAGCAGGCAGCGCTGATCGACAAGCGGAAGCGCTGATGGCAGGCGGGCAAGCCGCGAGCCCGGCCGCAACGGCCGAGGCGATCGGCCGGGCGCGGGCGCACAGTCCGTTTCTTGCGCGCCTGATCGAGCGCCGTCCCGACCTCATCGATGCGATGGCAACGGGCGATTTCGGCACGGCACTGGCGCTTGCCCGTGCGGTGCGCGGCGACACACGGGACGACACCCCCGGCGACACTGGCGTGATCCTGCGTCAGCAGCGGCAGGGTGTCGCCCTGGTCACCGCGATTGCCGATCTGTCGGGCGCGTGGGACCTGGCGCGGGTTACTGCCGCTCTTTCCGACTTTGCGGACCATGCGGTCGATACGGCGCTGACTGCGGCGATCGAAGAGCGTTTTCCCGGCGCGGGCACCGGCGGCTTTGCGGTGATTGCGCTGGGCAAGCAGGGCGGGCGCGAGCTCAACTATTCGTCTGATATCGACCCCATATTGCTGTTCGATCCCGACAGTCTGCCCCGCCGCCCGCGTGAGGATGTGGCCGACAGCGCGGTCAGGATCGGTCGCCGGATGATCGAGCTGTTGTCCGCCCGCACCAGCGAAGGCTATGTATTCCGGGTCGATCTGAGGCTGCGGCCATCGCCGGAAGTCACGCCGATCGTGCTGCCGGTGGGGGCGGCGCTGTCCTATTATGAATCGCAGGCGCTGGCGTGGGAACAGGCAGCGTTCATCCGCGCCCGGGCATGCGCGGGCGACCGATTGTTGGGACAGCGATTTCTGGCGGCGATCGACCCGTTCATTTGGCGGCGCAGCCTCGATTTCGGGCAGATCCGGCGGATTGCCGACATATCGCAGCGCATACGCGGCCATTATGCCGATGGTCAGGCCTATGGACCGGGCTATGACCTGAAACGCGGCCACGGGGGCATACGCGAGATCGAATTTTTCGCCCAGGTCCAGCAGCTGATCCATGGCGGGCGCGACGCCGGTTTGCGCCAGGCCGCGACCTGCGACGCGCTGGCTGCGCTGGCCCGGGCCGGGCATATCCCGGATGCAGCGGCGGGCGCGATGGCGGAGCATTACCGGCGCTTGCGGACAATCGAGCATCGGCTGCAGATGGTCGACGACCAGCAGACCCACAGATTGCCCACGAACCAGGCGATCCTGGACAATGTGGCGGCGCTGCACGGCCTGTGCGATGGCGCGGCGTTGCTGGCCTTGCTCGAACCCGTGGTGGCCGATGTCGGGCTGCGGTTCGATGCGATGATGGGCATGTTCGACACGCCGCGCAGCGCGCGGTGGGCGAGCGACGAGGCGGTGCTGGCCAGCCAGATTGCGGCGGCCGGTATTGCCGACACGGGAGATGCGCTGCGCCGCATCGCGGTGTGGCGCAGCGGGCAATTGCGGGTGCTGCGCAGTCAGGCGGCACGCGATGCGCTGGAGGATGTGTTGCCGCCACTGATGGCGGCAATCGGCGAAGCGGCCGATCCGACGACAGTGCTGGCGCGCTTCGATGCATTGATAAGCGGACTGCCCAGCGCGATCAATCTGTTCAATTTGCTCGCCGCCCGACCGCAATTGCTGGCAACGCTGGTGGCGGTGCTCGGCCATGCACCGGCGCTGGCAGCCGATCTGGCGGCGCGCCCGGAACTGATCGAGGGGCTGATCGACGCCAGCGTCTTTTCCGAGACGGCGCAGCCGGAAACGCTGGCGCGGCGGATGGCGGGGCGGGGCGGCGATTATGAAGCGCAACTCGACCATGTCCGGCGCGTCGTCGGCGACCATCGCTTTGCGCTCGGCGTGCAACTGGTCGAAGGCACGGTCGATCCGTTGACGGTAGCGCGCGGCTATGCCGACATCGCCGATGCTGCCATCGACCAGCTGACCGCCGCGACCGTGGCCGAATTCGAGCGGGCCCATGGCCGGATCGATGGCGGCGAACTGGTCATCCTCGCGCTCGGGCGGCTGGGTGGCCGGGCGCTGACCCATGCGTCAGACCTCGATCTGATTCTGCTGTTCACCGGTGATATACTTACCGAATCGGACGGCGGGCGCAGACTGGGGGCGACCAGCTATTTCAACCGGTTGGGGCAGAGAGTTATCGCCGCGCTTTCGGTGCCGACCGCAGCTGGCCGGCTGTATGACATCGATGTGCGGTTGCGACCGCAGGGCAATCAGGGACCGTTGGTGGCGAGCGTCGCTGCCTTTGCACGCTATGGCCACGAAAATGCGTGGACGTGGGAGCATATGGCGCTGACCCGCGCCCGCCCGGTGTTCGGATCTGCGCCTGCGCGCGCGCTGGTGCAGCAACACATCGACGACGTGCTGAAACAGCCGCGCGACCATGCCGCGCTGATCGGCGACGTCGGCAAGATGCGCGACGACGTGGCGGCGCACAAGCCGCCAAAGCATGCGCTCGACGTCAAGCTGATCGGCGGCGGGCTGGTCGACTGCGAGTTTGCCATTCATGCTGTCCAGCTCGACCATCGCACCGGGTTCGACCCGCGATTGAATGTGGCGCTGCGGCGGCTGGTCGCGGCAGGGCTTGCCCCCGCAGCCATCCCGGCGGCGATGGATTTGCTGGGCCGGATGCTGGTTTCGCTGCGGCTGATGGCACCCCAAGGCCCGCCGGATGATGCAGAAACCATGGCACGGGTGGCGCATGCCTGCGGTTATCGCGGGGCAGGCGGGTGGGAGGCGTTGCTTGCAGCTTACGCGGCGGCGCGGCAGGACATCGGGGACTGGTGGGCGGCGATTCGCTCAAGCTGAGGATGGACGACATGATCGAGGATGGTGACGCGATACCGGCAATGACACTGACGTTGAGCGACGGCAGCGCATTCCCCCTTGCCGACCAGGGCGACCGGCCGCTGGTGCTGTATTTTTATCCCAAGGCCGACACGCCGGGCTGCACCAGCGAGGCAAAGGATTTCTCTGTGCTGATCACCGATTTCGACGCGGTCGGCGCGCGCGTGATCGGCGTGTCCAAAGATGGTCCGAAAAAGCTCGCAAAATTTGCCGAAAAATATGCGCTGGGCGTAGTGCTGGCGTCGGACGAGAGTGGGACGGTGACCGAAGAGTTTGGCGCATGGGTCGAAAAATCGATGTATGGCAAAAAATATATGGGGATCGAACGCTGTACTTTCCTGTTCGGCAGCGATGGCAGGCTGGTCCGCCAATGGCGCAATGTGAAGGTCAAGGGCCATGCCGAAGAGGTGCTAGCGGCGGTGCGGGCCCTTTAGGCCGCGCGATGAAATGCGCCCGGCATGGCCCGACCGGGCCAAGTTTTGGCAGCCGCTGTGCCGAATCAATCTGGTGGAGAGGTTCAGCGCAATACCGGAGGTTATCGCCTCCGTTCATCGACGGTTCAACGACTCGGCGCGCCCCCATGCCGCTTTGACGCAGTTATATTAGCCGACTGTTGCGTCATTAACCTCTTGCCCGCAGGAAAGTTGCCGAGCGGGGACCGAAAAAATCGGCCCATCGGGAAGACCAACGCGATGCTGCCGATGAACAGTGTTCGGAGCGCATCGATCAGCAGTCGGGGTCGCATGATCAACACCGTATTTCGTTCCGCATTTCGCGCATTTGCTTTGTGCGCTGCTGTCGCCGGACTATCGGCCAGCGGTGCGGCAACCGCCAGCACCAGCGCCGCCGATGCCCCGGTCGATCTCGATACCCCGGACACGATTATCGACAACAATGATGCGGTGGCCGCGGTTCAGGCCGCCGATGCAACCGCCGCTGCCCTGGTCGCCGCAACGCCGGCGCTGGCCCAGCGCATCAACGGCGGGGCTGCGGGCGATACGCAATTTCGCTCACTGTTCACCGCATGGCGCCAGATGGATGGACCGGCGACACGCGCGCTGGCGATCCCGTCGCGCCGTCCGGTCGATGAAATGCGGCTGACTTCGACATTCGGCAACCGCAGCGATCCATTCACCGGCCGCCGCGCTCGCCACAATGGCATCGATATTCCCGGGCCGGTCGGCACGCCGATCTATGCCACGGCCGATGGCACCATCGGCCGGGCGCAGCGCCTTGGCGGCTATGGCAATTATGTCGAGGTCGAACATGGCAATGCGATGCAGACGCGCTATGGCCATCTCTCGCAAATACTCGTCCAGCCCGGCCAGACCGTGCGTCGCGGCGACATGATCGGCCTGATGGGCTCGACCGGCCGATCGACCGGCAGCCATCTGCATTATGAAGTTCGCATCGCCGGCGCCCCTGTCAATCCGACATCGTTCATCGCCGACGATGGCGTGATGGTGGCCGCTGCCGGTCATGGCAATGTCGCGCTTGGCGGCCCGCGCGAATAGCAATTCCGATCCGCTGGTCGACGTATCGCGGCTTGCCGGAGCGGGCGGCGACGCCTATCTTCGTGCAATGACCGAAACGGCAATTTCAGACAGCGTTACCCTGACCGCATCGGCGGCGGCGCGTGTGCGCATGATCGCCGACAAACAGGGCGCTCCCGCGCGGCTGCGGCTATCGGTCGAAGGTGGCGGCTGTTCGGGTTTCACCTATAAATTCGGCATGGCCGACGCCGCTGAGGCCGATGATAGCGTCACCGCGACCGATGGTGTCGAGCTGGTGGTCGACAGCGTCAGCCTCGACCTCCTCAAAGGGTCGGCGGTCGATTATGTCGAATCGCTGGGCGGCGCGAGTTTCCAGGTGACCAACCCCAATGCCGCCGCCGGGTGCGGGTGCGGTTCCAGCTTCGCAGTCTGATGGCGCGGCACGCGTGAAGATCGCGACGTACAACGTCAACGGCATCAAGGCACGGCTGCCACGGCTGATCGAATGGCTGGCCGAGACGCAGCCCGACATCGTGTGCCTGCAGGAGCTGAAATCATCCGACGAAACCCTGCCGATCGCGGACGTCGAGGCGGCGGGCTACCATGGGGTCTGGCACGGGCAGAAGGGCTTCAACGGGGTTGCGATCCTGTCGCGTGGTGAGCCGCCGGTCGAGGTCCAGCGCGGATTGGCCCCGCGCGATGGAAGAAGTGACGAGGACGATAGTCAAAGCCGCTATATCGAGGCCGATGTCATGGGCGTGCGGATTGCGGGCATCTATCTGCCCAATGGCAATCCGCGGCCGGGACCGAAATTCGACTATAAGCTGGTGTGGATGGAACGGCTGCGCGCACGGGCGCTGGCGATCGTCGCCGAAGAAGTGCCGTGCGTGATCGCCGGCGATTATAATGTCATTCCGAATGACGACGATATTTTTCGCGCTGCGGCAATGGCGGACGACGCGCTGATGCAACCGGAGAGCCGCGCCGCCTATCGCCGAATGCTCGCCGACGGCTGGACCGATGCCTTGCGCAGCCGATATCCGGCAGGCGGCATATGGACCTTTTGGGATTATCAGGCAGGTGCGTGGCCGCGCGACGCAGGCTTTCGCATCGATCACCTGCTGCTGTCACCGCAGATCGCCGATCGCATGGTCGATGCCGGTGTCGACAAGGACCATCGCGGCCGTGAAAAGGCCAGCGACCATGCCGCGACGTGGGTGGAATTGCGGTAATGAGCAAAGGTCGATCAACTGTTCCTGGCAAGGCGGGCGAGCGATTCTGGTTGGTAATCGCCGTGGTGTTTCTTGGTGGATTGGCTGTTCCGCTAATTGGGTCGCCAAGCTGCTGCTGGCTGAAAGTGTGTTGGGCGGGACCGGCTTTTTCCTTGGTTTTGCTTATTGCCACCGCTGTTACCGCGTCAGCGCGCGATTCCGGGCGGACTATCCAGGTTTCCGTCCTGGCGTAAATGTCCAGACGCGACGTCGCTAATTGTAGCTGACAATCTCAAACTCGATGCCGTCCCAGTCGAAGAAATAGAAGCGTTCGCCCGGGTCGTAGCGTTCGCGCCCGAATGGCTCCAGGCCAGCGGCGGCGACCGCGGTTTCGACCGCCAGCAGATCATCGACCAGCAATCCGACATGATTGAGCGGCTGGCCTTTTTCATAATGGCGCTCGCAGCCGCTGTCGTTGGGCGGGGTGTAGAGCGCGATATAGCTGGTGGCATCGCCGACATGGATCGAATGGCCGCCATCGCGGGCCGGTCCTTGCCAGCGAATGTGCCAGCCGAACAATGCAATGAATAGCGCGGCGGACTGGCGGTTGTTGGAGACGGTCAGATTGACATGTTCGATGATCGACGCGGCCATTGCGGGCCTCCCTGGTTCGAAGGCGGAGCGCGGAACTGCGCCGATTCGCCGGTGATAGTCGGATAATGCAAGCTCAAGTTAGGTTAAGGTCAAACACAATCTGCGCTATGCGGTTGAGGATGAATGCAAGGGACTTGCTGCCCATCGGCGATCTGGCGCGGCGCACCGGCTGTGCGGTCTCGGCCATTCGTTTTTACGAGGAACGCGGACTGGTCGCCTCGCTGCGGACGGCGGGCGGGCAGCGGCGTTTTTTGCGCAGCGAAATCCGCAGGCTGTCGTTCATTTTGATCGCGCAACGGCTGGGGCTGAGCCTCGATGCCATCGGGGCGGAACTGGCCCGCTTGCCGGCCGGTCGCACGCCGAGCCGGAGCGACTGGGCGGCAATCAGTGCACGGCTGCGCGTCGAGCTGGACCGGCAAATTGCCGCGCTGTGCCAGACTCGCGACAATCTCGACGGCTGCATCGGGTGCGGTTGCCTCAGCCTCGATCGTTGTGCGCTCTACAACTCCGATGACAAAGCGGCGCAGGCCGGCGCCGGACCGCGCTATACGATGGGCGATACCGCCAGCGATTTTTCGTAAAGCGTGTAAATCTTGTTGACGGTGCCATCGATGCCTTCTGCGATGGCGTTCATTCCCTGATTATCATCAAGCACCCAGCCGAATTCACCGCGGCTGGCGCCGAAATTCGCCACTGAATCCCGCCGGATATATTCGACCATCATGAAGGCCAGCAGGCTGGCGTAGCGGGTTGACTGCATTTTCTGGAGGACGCCCATCAGCGGCACGCGCATCGTCCGCACCCTGGGCTTGCGTAACCACCACAGCAGCCGTGCCCAATTGAAAGGGAACAGTGCGCCTTCGAAACTGGCGATTTTTTCGTTGAGATCGGGCAGGACGATCATGAAAGCGACGGCCTCGCCATCGACTTCGCCGATGCGGATCAGGTCTTCGAACACGATCGGTTTCAGTTTCTTGCCGACATGCGCGATCTCGCTGTCGGTCAATGGCACAAAGCCCCAGTTATTGGTCCATGCGTCATTGAGAATGCCGAGAATAAGCGCGGCTTCCGCGGCAAATTTCGATTTGTCGACGCGCCGGACGGAAACCCGGCCGCTTTTTTCTCCGCTGGCAACGATGCGGTTTACGCGGTCTGAAAAGCCGAGGTCGATACGCACTTCGTATGTTTTCAGCCGCTTGGCCGGGGTGTAGCCGGTCCCTTCTATCCATGGCCGATATTGCGGGCGATTATGACCCATCATCACGGTCGGCGGATGATCATGGCCGAATGTGAGCAAGCCAGGCTCGTCCCAGATTGACAGGGACAGTGGACCAAGCGAGCGGTGCATGCCCTGCGCGCGCAGCCAGTCTTCCGCTGCGGTCAGCAGCGCTGTGCTGACCGCGTCATCCTCGGCCTCGAAAAGGCCCCAGTTGCCAGTGCCTGGCCCCATCCCCTGATCGACAGGCTGGGCGATTGCGAGCGCATCGATATGTGCGCTGATGCGCCCCACGGTGCGCTCATTGCGGCGCGCGAGGAACAGTTGCGCCTTGCCATGTTCGAACCACGGGTTCTTGCCCGGAGTGATGAGGTCCGTCGCCTCTCCGCGCAGCGGCGGAACCCAGTTGGCGTCGCCATCGTTCAGGCGATAGGCGACATTGATGAATTCGCGCCGCTGTGCCCTGGTCTTTACCGCAATGATTTCGATGGTGTTCCGCGCCACCGCATCGTCCTTGTTCCGCGATGCCCCGGCATCGGTCCATATCGTGCGAGGGCGTAGAAGAAGGGCGAAGCGGGGGCAAGCGGCGTGCAAATTGCCATCATGCTGCCACGATGACGATCTAGTTTATTCGGCTGGCGCAATGGGGGGATTGCGCCGGGACCATATTTGCATACATCAGGATTTGCGATGCAGACGACCGTTTTTCCCCGTGCCGAGACTGCGCCCAAGTTGCGCGAAACGGCCCGCGCCGCGCCGGTGCGGATTGCCGACGACATGGCGATGATCCGCACGGCGGCGGAACTGACCCGCGATCTCAATGCCCCTAATCCTGCGATTTATTGGGCCGACTGTTTCGGGTCGGCGCTGATCGGCTACGCTGCGCTGGTGCTGGCCGCGACGACCGGCACAGGGTGGCTGGCGGTCGTCGCAGCAGCCATCGCGGTGCTCGCGCTATACAGGGCGGGCAGCTTCATCCACGAGATCACCCATATCAAGCTGGCGGCGGTGCCGGGATTTCGCACCGCGTGGAACATGGTGATTGGCGTTCCACTGCTGATCCCCTCGTTCATGTATGAGGGCATTCATAATCTCCACCATGCCCGCACCCGTTACGGCACTGCCGAGGATCCCGAATATCTGCCGCTGGCGCTGATGAAGCCGTGGACGCTGCCACTGTTCGTACTGGCGGCGATGCTGGGTCCTGTAGGGCTGTTGATCCGGTATGGCGTGCTGGCGCCGCTTTCTGCGCTGATCCCGCCGCTTCGCACGATCGTTGTCGCGCGCTATTCGGGATTGGTCATCAACCCCGATTTTCGTCGCCGCGCGCCTGAAGGCGACGCACGCCGACTATGGCTGGTCCTGGAGATCGCGGCCGCCGGTTGGGCGATGACACTGATCGCGATGGTGGGGACGGGAGTGCTGCCGCTGCGGCCATTCCTGATCGGTCTGGCTATCGTATCGGCGACCATGGTGCTCAACCAGGTGCGTACGCTGGTTGCGCATCTGTGGGAAAATGACGGCGAACCGCTGACGGTGACCGCGCAATATCTCGACAGCGTCAATGTCCCGCCGCCAGCGCTGCTGCCTATGCTGTGGGCTCCGGTCGGCCTGCGTTATCATGCGCTGCACCATCTGCTGCCCGGCCTGCCCTATCATGCGCTGGGTAAGGCGCACCGCCGGATTGCAGCGGCGGTAGCGGGCGATTCGCTCTATCATCGTGCAAGCTATGCCGGATTGCCGGGGCTGGTCGGCAAGATCGCGTCAAGCACGATGCGGCGTGGGAGCTGAGGGAACTATTCCTCGGTTCTGATCAGCACTGTCTCGCCGATCATCAGGAACAGGAAAAACGGACCCCAGGCTGCGAGCAGCGGCGGATAAGCGCCGAGATTGCCCATCGATACGCCGAAATTATCGACCACAAAATAGGCAAAGCCCAAGGTCATGCCAATGACCGCGCGGACGAACAGCGCCCCGGAGCGGGCGAGCCCGAACCCGGCGACCGCGCCAAGCAGCGGCATCAGCATCGCCGACAATGGCCCGGAAATCTTGTGCCACAATATGGTTTCGAGCGCCTGGGTCGGACGGCCGGCTGCCGCGAGTTCCGCAATGGCAGCGCGCAACGGTGCGAATGAGAGCTCATCGCCATTGACGCTGGCCAGGGTGAAGCGGTCCGGGGTAAGATCGAGATTGCTGTCGATGGTGCCGAGCCTACGCACCTGTCCATTTGCCACATCGAAACGGCGCGCATCGGCCAGCCGCCACTGGCCGGAGGTGCCGGTCAGCCGGGCGCTGCTGGCGCGGACGATGGTGGTTACCCGGCCATTTTCTCTTTCGTAAATCTCGACGCCATCGAGCACCACGCCGGTGCCTCTGCCGCGCACCGTGGTGGCGCGGACCAGATTGTCATCGCTGCGAACCCAGACATTGGAGCGAACGCCGCTTTCCCGCGGGATCGCAGCATATTCCACCTTTTGCCAGGCATTGAGGCTGGCTGTCGAGCGCGCGACAATACGTTCGTTGAAAATGAAGCTGAGGCAGGCGACGAACAGGCTGGCGACGATCAGCGGGGCGAGAATCTGGTGAGCGGACATGCCGCCCGCCTTCATCATGATGATCTCGCTATTCTGGTTGAGGGTGACCAATGTGAGCAATGTGCCAAGCAACACCGCAAATGGCACGAATGTTTCGATGATCTGCGGGAAGCGGAGCCCGACATAGCGCCAGACGTCGGCGTCGCTGTTACCCGCGACACTGAGTATCTTGCCGCTCTCACCAAGCAGGTCGAGCGATTGCAGGATGAGCACAAGCATCGCCAGGATCGCGAAACTGCGGATCAGGAATAGCCGGGCGACATACCAGCCAAGCGTGCGCGAAGGAAAAAAGGACGGAGCAGCCATCAGCCGGTGACCTGCGGTTTGCGGCGGCGTAGCAGCCTGGCGACGGCACCCGCCGCTTTGGCGAAGACCCGTTCGAGGGCACCGATCGGCTGGCCGCCGGGGACATAGGCAATGGTCCGGAACATCCACAAGGCCAGCGCAACAAACAGCACAAACGGCAACCATAGCGCGATGAACGGATCGATCCGCCCCAGCGCGCCGAAATCCTCGGCATATTCGTTGATCTTGTGCTGCGTTACCAAGAGGATGATGGCGAGAAACACGCCGAGCGCCGAGGTCGATCGCTTGGGCGGGATGGCGAGCGCAATGGCGAGCAGGGGCAAGACCAGCATCGCCGCCACTTCGACCAGCCGGAAGTGGAAATTGGCGCGGCTTTCCAGCCTGGTCGCCAGCGGTGTGCGGGTATCGGCGCCGATGCGCGCCAGTTCGGGAATCGTCAGTTCGCGGTCTGCCTCTCCACGTCCGCGAAACTCGGCGATCTTGGGCAAATCGATGGGCAGATCGTGCGAACTGAAGCTGAGCACGCGCGGCGCGGGGAAATTGGGTCCGTCGTGGATCAGCATGCCGTCGGTCAGTCGCAGGACAATCGTATCAGGGTCGGCAGTGGCAAGGAACTGACCGCTGCTGGCGCTCGCGGCAATGGTCTGGCCATTATTCGCCTGCGCTCGGGCGAAAATGCCGGTGAGGCGTTGGCCTTCGTCTTCGCTCTGTTCGACCCGCAAGGTAAGACGCGAGCCGAGATTGGTGAATTCGCCGACTTTGATCGATGCGCCGAGCGCACCCGAGCGCAATTCGAACCTGAGCCCTTCGTAAGCATAGCGCGCATAGGGCTGGATGAAGCCGACGATGGCGAGATTGAGCAGGGCGAGCGTTATGGCATAGGCAAAGGGCGCCTTGAGCAATTGCCCATAGCCGAGTCCTACTGCGCGCATGACGTCAAGTTCGGACGAGAGCGCGAGTTTGCGAAAGGCGAGCAGAACGCCAAGTGTCAGGCCGATCGGAATACCGAGCGAGAGATATTCGGGGATGAGATTGGCGAGCATCCGGAAGACGACGCTGACCGGGCCTCCTTCGGTTGCGACGAAATCAAACAGGCGCACCATTTTTTCGAGCACGAGCAGCATCGCTGACAGGATCAGCGTGCCGATGAGCGGCACCGCGATCAGTCTGGCGATGTAGCGATCGGTTGCAGTCCAGGAAAAGAAGCGCAGCAGGGTGGGGATCTCCGGCAATTACCACGCGCCTAGCCTAAAGCATCGGCCACCGGAAGGGGGCGTAGCGATAGGGAAAATTCATGTGCGCCATCAGTCGAGCGCACCCTTACCCCATTTCTGCCGCAAAGTGGCGCGATGGACGATTTGAGGGAAGGGGTCTGTCATGTTGCCGACTGGGTATCGGCAGCACCACCGACCGCAGGAGCATATAAGGATGAACAGGGTATCGAGCCGCTTGAATTTCGCCAAGGCAGCAATCGCGATCGCCGCGCTTGGTATGCTGCCGCTTGCATCGACCCAGGCATTGGCGACGATGGGGCCACATGTGTCGCGCTGCGCGTCAGGCGGATCTTCGGTCATCGTCAACGTCACCGGATTTCGTGAACGCACCGGAACGCTGCGTGTCCAGCTCTATGCAGCCAATCCGCGCACCTTTCTTGAACGGCGCGCATATCTTGTCCGCGTCGACATACCGGTGACGCGCGGTGGTGACATGCCGGTGTGCGTGCCGGTGGCTTCCGCCGGACGCTATGCGATTTCGGTGCGGCACGACGCCAATGGCAATGGCCGATCGGATCGTGCCGACGGCGGCGGCTTTTCCGGCAACCCCGATGTCAGCCTGTTCGACCTGGCGCTCAAGCGCAAACCGAGCCTGACGCGCGTGGGCTTTAGCGTTGCGGCTGCGCCAGTGCGGGTCAATGTCGTGCTCAATTATGTGCAAGGCGGCTCTTTCGAGCCGATCGGCTGAGGCGCCATGGTCGCGGTCGCCCTGCTGTCGAATCCACGTTCGACAGGCAATCGCGCCCAATTGCCGCGTATTCGCGCCTTCTGTTCCAGTCGGCCCGATATTTTTCATTATGAGGTCGAGCATGTCGACCAGATCGGCGCGGCGATGCGATCGATCGCGCTGGTCCGCCCGCGTGTCATTGCGATCAATGGCGGCGATGGCACGGTGCAGGCGGCGCTCACCGAGCTGCATAATGGCGGGTATTTCCCGGCCGGGCAGGTGCCGCCGGTGGCGGTGCTGCCCAATGGCAAAACCAATCTGATCGCCCTTGATCTTGGGGCAAGCGGCGATCCGCTCGATGCATTGCGACTGGTCGTCGAATTGTCGCGCGGGCAGCTTAGTGGTCATATTGTCGAGCGCGAGCTTATCTCGTTGACCGATGGCGGCACTGGCAAGCCGGTGCTGGGCATGTTTCTGGGCGGGGCTGGCCTCGCCGATGTCATTCTATATTGCCGCAACCGTATCTATCCGCTGGGGCTGCCCAACGGCCTGTCGCATGTGGTTGCAGGCATCATGGTCTTTCTGTCGATGATCCCTGTGCTCGGCAGATTGTTCATGCCGCAATCCAACCCGGTGACGGTGACCGTGCGCCGCGACGGGGCGATACGCGGCCGATTTGCGGTGCTGATCGTCACCACGCTGGAGAAGCTGCTGTTCAACGCAAAGCCACTGCATGGCGCGCCGATTGGGCGAATGAAGATGCTTGCGGTCAACAGCGATTTGCGTTCGATGCTCGGCATGCTGATGGTCGGCATTTTCGGGACGCTGGGCGAAAAGCCGGTACGTGGTCTTCATTTCGAACAGGGCGACAGCATCTCGATCGAGGGCGATCATTCGAGTGTCATCCTTGACGGGGAAATCTTTCGCGCGAGCCTGGGCCATCCGATTACCCTGAATTCGACCGCGCCGGTTCCGTTCCTCAAACTCGCTGCCTGATCGAACGATGACTGGCGCGCAGATCGGGCAGTTGGCGGAGCTTGTCCGGAATGAATTGATGCAGCCGGTATTGCCCGAAGTCGACGCGATGGCGGCGGCGATAGCAAGTCTCTATCCGGGCTCCGCACGAGCGGTGCTGTTTTACGGGTCGTGCCTGCGCGAGGAGCGGCTCGATGGATTGATGCTCGATTTCTATCTGATCGTGTCGAACTATCGCAGCGCCTATCGCAACCGCTGGACGGCAGCCGCCAACCGGTTGATCCCGCCTAATGTTTTTCCGTTCGCGCGTGACGGGTTGGCGGCGAAATATGCGGTGCTGAGCGAGGCGGATTTCGAACGGCTTTGTGGATCTGAGACGCGCAATGTGTCGGTGTGGGCGCGATTTGCGCAACCTTCCCGACTGGTGTGGAGCGCCGATGAGGTCGCTATCGAGCGTGCGGTGTCAGCGGTGACGCAAGCGGCGCCGACGCTGCTCGCTGCTGCGCAATCAATCGACGGCGAATCATCGCTCGACTGGTGGCGACGGGCATTTGCGTTGACATATTCGGTGGAACTGCGAGCCGAACGACAGGATCGGGCGGCATCGGTCGTCGAAGCCGACACGGATCGCTACGCCCGATTCAGCGGCCCGGCCATTGCGGCTATTCCGGTGGGTGCGCGGGGCGGCGGCTGGACCCGCCGACGGATAGAGGGAAAGCTGTTGACTGTGGCGCGTCTTGCCAAAGCAAGTTTCACCTTTGCAGGCGGCATCGATTATCTGGCGTGGAAGATCAATCGCCACGCCGGAGCCAATCTCGTCATCACGCCATGGCAACGCCGCCATCCTTTGCTGGCGGCGCTGTTGCTAGTACCCCGTCTGTTGCGGCAGGGGGCGGTGCGATGAGCGAACAGGCGATCTATGATCTCGCTGTCGTGGGCGGCGGCGTCAATGGCGCCGGGATTGCACGCGACGCGACGTTGCGCGGGGCAAAAGTGCTGCTGCTGGAGCGTGGCGATCTGGCGCAGGGCACTTCTTCGGCATCGACCAAGCTGATCCATGGCGGGTTGCGCTATCTGGAGCATTATGAATTTTCGCTGGTCCGTGAATCGCTGACAGAGCGCGAGAAACTGTGGGCGATTGCACCGCATATCATTCACCCGATGCGGTTCGTGCTGCCCTATCGCAAGGGCCTGCGCCCGCGCTGGCTGCTGCGGCTGGGGCTGTTTCTTTATGACCATATCGGGGGGCGCAAAGCATTGCCGCCGACCAAAACAATTCATTTCGACCAACATCCGGCGGGTGCGCCCTTGCAGCCGGGTTTCACGACTGGTTTTGAATATTCGGACGGCTGGGTCGATGATGCGCGGCTGGTGGTTCTGAATGCCCGCGACGCCGCCGACCATGGCGCGACGATATTGACCCGGACCGAAGTGACGACGCTGGACCGCGAGGGCGTCGTGTGGCGTATCGTGACAACCGCAGGTGAGTTTCACGCTCGGGCTGTGGTCAATGCAGCGGGGCCGTCCGTGCTGACCCTGGCGGGCCGGGCCGAAGTGAAATCGGTGCATGACCTCAGGCTGGTACGTGGATCGCACATCGTCGTGCCGCGCCTGTTCGACCATGCGTTCAGCTATTTCTTCCAGTTGCCGGATGGACGCATTTTCTTTGCAATTCCCTATGAGCGGGATTTCACGCTGATTGGCACTACCGACCGCGATCATATCGATGACGGACAGCCGCCGCGTGCCAGTGACGAGGAAATCGCCTATCTATGCGACGGCGCGAATCTGTATTTCCAAACGCAAATCGGGCCGGGCGATGTCGTTTGGACCTATTCGGGGGTTCGCCCGCTGATCGACGATGGATCGGGCAAGCCCGAGGCGGCAACGCGCGGATATAGTTTTGAAATCGACGGCGATGCGGGCGAAGCGCCAATGCTGTCGGTATTCGGCGGCAAGATCACGACCTATCGTGAACTGGCCCGCGAGGTGGTGGACCGGCTTGCCGGATCCTTGCCTGTTCTGGACAAGCCATGCCGCACGGGCGATTTGCCGCTGCCGGGCGGCAACTTTCCGATTACCGGATTGGGCGACGTGATGAACCAATTGCGCCGCGATTATCCTTTTCTTGCGCCGGATGCGGTTGACCGGATCGCGCGCGCTTATGGCACGGATGCGCGCAGCTGGCTGGGCGATGCAGCTGCCATGAATGAATTGGGACCGCATTTCGGGGCGGGATTGACTGCGGCCGAAGTCGATTATCTGATCGAACGGGAATGGGCGCAGACCGCTGATGATGTGCTGTGGCGGCGCAGCAAGCTGGGGTTGAGGATTGACAGCGCAGGGCGGGACGCGCTGGAAAGCCACATCGCTGCCCGGACGAAAACGGCAGCCTGAAGGGGGGAATCGCGTGACCGAACGGATGATCGTCGTTCTCGATGAAGGAACGACGTCGACGAGGGCAATGCTCTATGCGCCCGACGGCACGATGATTGCGAGCAAGAGCCACCCACTCGACCAGATTTATCCACAGCCCGGCTGGGTCGAGCATGACGCGACACAGGTATGGCAACGCACGCTGGCGTGCGCGCGCGCGGTGATCGAGCAGGCGGGTGGTGCGGACCGGATCGCCGCCATCGGCATCACCAACCAGCGCGAAACGGTGGTGGCGTGGGACCGGAGAACGGGCGCTCCGATCTGCAATGCAATCGTCTGGCAGGACCGGCGGACGGCCGAATTTTGTGCACAATTGCGCGATGGCGGGCATGAAACCGAAGTGCAGCGGCGCACGGGATTGCTGCTCGACCCGTATTTTTCCGGCACCAAGATGCGCTGGGTGCTCGATAATGTGGCCGAGGCGCCCGCGCTGGGTGCCAATCTGGCGTTTGGCACGATCGAAAGCTGGCTGGTCTGGAACCTGACCGGCGGGCTGCATGTGTCCGATGCCAGCAATGCCAGCCGGACGATGCTGATGGGCCTGACCGGGTCTAGCTGGGATGAGGGGCTGGCCGAGTTGATCGGTGTACCGATGACGGCTCTCCCCGCGATTATCGATACCCATGGATCATTGGGCATCACATCGCCTGACCTTTTCGGGGTGCCCATCCCGATATGCGGAATGATAGGTGACCAGCAATCAGCGACGATAGGGCAGGGGTGTCTGTCGCCGGGCGAAACCAAGGCGACATTTGTTACTGGCGCTTTCATCCTGACCACCATGGGAACGGCGGTTCCTCATTCGAACCATCGGTTGCTGGGCACGGTGTTGTGGCAGGCAGCTGGCGAGCGTCATTATGCGATCGAGGGATCGGTGTTCGTTGCCGGGAGCGCGGTCAAATGGCTGCGCGATGGTCTGGGCCTGATTGCGAGCGCGGCACAGAGCGAGCAGCTGGCGCGCAGCGTACCGGACAATGGCGGGGTCGTGTTCGTGCCCGCGCTGACCGGGCTTGGCGCGCCGCACTGGCAAGCCGAGGCGCGCGGTTGCATCAGCGGGCTGACGCTGGGGTCGACGCGGGCGCATCTGGTGCGGGCTGCGCTGGAGGCAATGGCGATGCAATGCAACGACCTGCGCGAGGCTTTCGTGGCCGATGGCGCGGGCTGGGATATGCTGCGCATCGACGGCGGGATGAGCGCCAATGACTGGATGGCGCAGGATCTGGCGGACATTCTTCGCATTTCGGTTCAACGACCTGATGACGTGGAGACGACCGCGCTGGGGGCGGCGATGCTGGCGGCGGTTGGAGCGGGACTCTACCCCGATCTGGCGGCGGCGCAGACAATGCGGCCGGAAACGACTTTGTTCGAGCCGAAAATGCCGAATGAGACGCGGGCAACCCGTATTGCCGACTGGAAAAAAGCATTGGCGAGCGTTATAAACTAGGTTTCAATCCGCTACCAATCATGCCACATCGCATGCAAAGGAGAGTCGCATGCGCGGATTGGCAGGGTTGGCGGTGGCGGGAGCATTGGCCGGCTGTTCAGGCGGCGAGCCAGCCAAAGCGCCCGATGCGGTGATGGACGTGCGGGTCGCCGCGGTCGGATCAAGCGCCGAAATCGGCCGGATCACGGCGGCCGGAACGGTAGCCTTGCGGCGCGAGACATCATTGGGTTTTACCAGTGCGGGGCGGGTGATCCGGATATCGGTCAACGAGGGCGACCGGGTGACGCGCGGGCAGTTGCTCGCCGCTCTCGACCCGACGACCACGGCATCGACATTGGCGTCTGCCGAGGCCGAACGGGTGCGGGCGGGCCGCGAATATGACCGGTCGCGCGAGCTGTTCGCCAAGGGCTGGGTACCGCGCCCGCGGGTCGACGGTGCCGAGGCGGCATTGCGCGCCGCCGAAGCCAATGTCCGCAGCGCAGGCTTTCAGGCGGCGAACAGCCGGATCGTTGCGCCATCGTCGGGTGTGGTGCTGTCACGGCTGGCCGATCCGGGCCAGGTCGTGGCGGCGGGAGCGCCGGTCGTCATCGTCGGTGAGGCAGCGAGCGGATATGTGCTGCGGCTGGCGGTGGCGGATGCCGATGCCGGATCGCTGCGGGTCGGCACCCCGGCGGAAGTGCGTATCGGGGCGCTGGGCGGGGCTGCCGACGGAGCGACGATCACTGGCCGGATCATCGAAATCGCCGGGCGGGCGGACCCGGCGACGGGAACATATCTGATCGAGGTTGCGCTGCCGGCCGATGCGCGGCTGCGGTCGGGGCAGATCGGCACGGCGCGGATGATTTCGCAGGGCAATGGCACGACCGCGCTGGCCGTGCCGCCGCAAGCGGTGTTCGCAGCGCGGGCCGGAGAGGGATTTGTCTATGTCATCGTCGATGGCAAGGCGCGGATCCGGCGTGTCGCCCTGGCGGAGACGACCGATAGCAGCATCCGGGTGTTGGACGGACTGCGTGCCGGCGAGCGTGTCGCCATCACCGGGATCGACCGGCTGAGCGAGGGCGAGAGCGTGCGTGTCGTGGCGGCTGCGCGCTAGGGACATGAACATCACCGCGCTTGCCGTTCAACGCTGGCAGATCACGCTGGTCGCGTTTTTGCTGACCATCGTCATGGGGGTTTCGGCGTTCCTGTCGATCCCGCGATCGGTCGACCCGCATTTCTCGATCGCGGTGACGATCACGACGGTCATCCTGCCCGGTGCCGATGCCGCCGAGATGGAAGAGACGGTGGCCAAGCCGATCGAGGATGTGCTGCAGGGGCTGGATTATGTCCGTGACATCCGATCAACCGCGAGCGACGGCACCGCTGTCATTTCGGTCGAATTCGAGCATGGCACCGACCCCGAACAGGCACTCGACCGGACGGTGCGCGAGGTCAATACGATCCGCGACCGGTTGCCGCAGGGCATCGCCCGTATCGCGTTTCGCCGCCCGCGCACGACAGAGGCAGCGGTGGTCCAGCTGGCTCTGGTCAGCGAAGGTGCGAGCTGGCGCCGGATGGCCAAATATGCCGAGGATCTGCGCGATCGGCTGAATATAGTGCCCGGGGTGCGGCAATCCTCGGTCGATGCGGCGGCGCGGCCCGAAGTGCGCGTGGCCATCGACAGCGACCGGCTGGCGCAGGCGCGGATCCCCGCAAGCGCGGTCGCCAACGCGATCCGCGCCGGTGGCATCGACCTGCCGGTCGGCGCAGTGCAGGCGGGCGGGCGGCGGCTCAACATCGATGCGGGCGGGGCCTATCGCAGCCTGGAAGCCGTGCGCGCGGTTCCGGTGCGCAGCGGGGATGGACGGTTGCTGACGGTCGGCGATGTCGCCGAGGTCGGCTGGTCCGAAGCCGAGCAGTTGCACATCGCGCGCTATAATGGCCAGCGCGCGCTGTTCGTGACGGTGCGGCAGAAACAGAATGTCGATGCGGGCACGCTGAGGGCCAATCTGGGCATTGCCATCGACGCCTATCGCGCCGCCCTGCCGCCCGACATGCGGCTGGAACTGGGGTTCGACCAGAGCAAGGATATTGCCCGCAAGCTGAACCTGCTGGCGCGCGATTTCGCGATCGCACTGGCGCTGGTGCTGGTGACGATCTTTCCGCTGGGCTTCCGTCCGTCGCTGATCGTCATGATCTCCATCCCGCTGTCACTGGCGATGGGCGTGCTATTGCTCAGCCTGTTCGGATTTACGCTGAATCAGATCAGCATTTCGGGCTTCATCATTTCACTGGGTCTGCTGGTCGACGATTCGATTGTCGTCACCGAGAATATCGAGCGGCACATCAGAGAGGGCGAGCCGCCCCAGACGGCGGCGATCACCGGCACGCGCGAGATTACGGCGGCGGTGCTGGGATCGACCGGCGTTCTGTTGTTCGCATTCCTGCCGCTGACGTTTCTGCCCGAAGGATCGGGCGATTTCGTGCGCGGCCTGCCGCTGGCGGTGATCGTCACCGTGGCGAGTTCGCTGGTGGTGTCACTGACGATCATTCCGTTCGTCGCGTCACGGTTGCTGAGGCCGGAACGCGAGGAGGGCAACCGGTTGCTGCGCGGGCTGACGGCGGGCATCGAGCGATTTTACGCGCCGCTGCTGCATCGTGCGCTGGATGCGCCGCGCCGCTGGTTCTGGGGAGCGATGGCGCTGTGTCTGGGCGCGTTCGGGCTGGTACCGCTGCTGGGGTTCAGCCTGTTCCCGCCCGCCGAAGCGCCGTATTTTCTGGTGCGGGTCGAAACCCCCGAAGGAAGCAATGTTGCGGCAACCGACCGCGCGGTGCGTGCCGTTTCGGCTATTCTGGACGCCGAACCGGCGATCGTCGACCGGATGGACAATGCGGGGCGCGGCAATCCGCAAATCTATTACAACATCCTGCCGCGAGAAGAACGGTCGCGCTACGGCGACATCTTTGTCACGCTGAAGGCGTGGGACATTGTCGAAAGCCCGCGCATGGTCGAGCGGTTGCGCGGACGGTTCGCGACATTCGCCGATGCGCGGGTGACGGTGGTGATTTTCGAGAACGGCCCCCCCGTCGAGGCCCCGGTGGCGATCCGCCTGTCCGGCCCCGATCTGGCGCAGTTGCAGCGATTGTCCCGCGAGGTCGAGACGATGATGCGCACCCGGCCGGGATTGCGGGATATCGACAATCCGCTGGCGTTCGACCGGGTCGATCTCGACCTCGGTCTCGACGAGGCCAAGGCAGGGTTGCTGGGCATTGCGCCGGGCGAGGCGAGACGCGCGCTGCGGCTGGCCATTTCCGGCGAGCAGGCGAGCCAGTTGCGCGACAATGAGGGCGACAGCTGGCCGGTGACGGTGCGATTGCCGATGGACGGTGCGCCAACGGTATCGACGCTGGACAGCGTTTATGTGCCGACCGCCGCGGGCGGGGCCGTGCCCCTGTCGCAGATCGCGACGCCGAAGCTGACCAGCGTGCCGCCGCTGATTACCCGGTTGAAACTGCAACGCACGGTGACGGTCACCGCCTATGTCGAACCCGGTGTGCTGGCATCCGAGGCGACGCGCGATGTAGTGGCGCGGCTCGACGGCATCGACCTGCCGCCGGGCTATGCCTTTGCAGTGGGGGGAGAAGCGGAGGCCGCGGCGCGCAATAATGCCGGGCTGGGGCCGGTCATCGCGCTGGCGATATTCGGCATTTTCGGGGTGCTGGTGCTCGAGTTCGGGCGGTTCCGGGAGACGATCGTGGTGGCGGGCGTGATTCCGCTCGGCACGTTCGGCGGGCTGGTCGCGCTGCTGCTCACCGGCAATTCGCTGAGTTTCCTCGCGATCATCGGGTTTGTCGCGCTGATCGGCATCGAGATCAAAAATTCCATCTTGCTGGTCGATTTCACCACACAGCTGCGTGCACGGGGCATGGGATTGCGCGAGGCCATCGAAAAAGCCGGGTCGATCCGTTTCCTGCCGGTGCTGCTGACATCCGTGACCGCGATCGGCGGGCTGTTGCCATTGGCGCTGTCGGGATCCTCGCTTTATGCGCCGCTCGCCTGGGTGATCATCGGCGGGCTGGTCAGTTCGACCGTGTTGAGCCGGGTGATTACGCCGGTCATGTACCTGCTGGCGGTGCGCGGCGAGGAGGCGAAACGGCTGGCGGGCGCCGGCTGAAACCTGCACCAATCTTGCAACGCGGCACAAAGTCTGCGAACGGGCGTTGACCAGAAGACGCCACGCAAACGCCACCCCCCTTCTCGTTTCAGGATCGCTGCATGTCCCCGTCCAAGGCCGAAACTCGTCTCCCGGCCCGCATTGTCGACCGTGTGGTCCGGCGGCTGGGGCCGTGGGGCATGTTCCTCAAAGGCTTTATCAAACATCCGGTGATGGTCGGATCGATCATCCCGTCGTCCGACACGCTGATCGACCATATGCTGAGCCGGGTCGAGTGGGACAAGGTGACATTGTTCGTCGAATATGGCCCTGGCGTCGGCACATTCTGCCGCCCGGTGCTCAAGCGGATGCGCGGCGATGCGACGCTGATCGCCATCGACACCAATGCCGATTTCATCGACTATCTGTCGCGCGACATTGCCGACAGCCGGTTCAAGCCGGTGCTGGGATCGGCAGCGGATGTCGAGGCGATCATCGCCGCGCACGGTTTCGAGGCGGCGGACCATGTCGTATCCGGGCTGCCGTTTTCGACCCTGCCAGACGGGGTCGGCCCGGCGATTGCCGCCGCGACGCACCGGGTGCTGAAACCGGGCGGGACGTTTCTGGTGTATCAATATCGCAAGCGCGCGCGCGATTTCCTGACGCCGCATTTCGCGCACATCGACGGGGCAGTCGAATGGTTCAACGTGCCGCCATGCTGCCTGTTCTGGGCGACCAAATAGCGGGTATCAATCGGGATCGCCGAGGCCGAAGTTGAGGCGGCGGGTAACGCTATAGTCGATTACCGTGACCATCAGCCATGATGCGAACCAGCGGATGCGGTTGAGCAGACCGGCGCGCTGGC
>JANNMK010000236.1:0-4076 GCA_031397785.1 Sphingomonas sp.
CGTCCTGTGCATAGGCGTGTTTGCCACCTGCGCTGATACGGTAGAGCGGCGGCTGCGCCAGATAAAGATGTCCGCGCCGCACCACTTCGGGCATTTCCTGAAAGAAAAAAGTCATCAGCAGTGTGGCAATGTGCGCGCCATCGACATCGGCGTCGGTCATGATGACGATACGCTCATAGCGCAGCCGGTCGGCATCGCAGTCCTTGCGCATGCCGCAGCCCAGCGCGAGCGCGAGATCAGCAATTTCGCTGTTGGTGCGGATCTTGTCGGCGCTCGCTGACGCGACATTCAGGATTTTGCCGCGGATCGGCAGCACCGCCTGGGTTTTGCGGTCGCGCGCCTGCTTTGCGCTGCCGCCTGCGCTGTCACCTTCGACGATGAACAATTCGGTGCCTTCCGGCCCGTCATTGGCGCAATCGGTCAACTTGCCGGGCAGACGCAGTTTGCGGCCCGATGTCGCGGTCTTTCGCTTGATCTCCTTTTCAGCCCGGCGTTTGAGCCTTTCGTCCATACGTTCGAGGACGAGACCGAGCAGGGCGCGCCCGCGCTCCATATTGGCGCTCAGGAAATGGTCGAAATGGTCGCGCATCGCCGCCTCGACGAGGCGGGCGGCTTCGGGCGACGTAAGCCGGTCTTTGGTCTGGCTCTGAAATTGAGGATCGCGGATGAACAGCGACAGCATGGATTCGCAGCCGTTCAGCACATCCTCGGCAGTAAGATCCTTGGCGCGCTTTTGCCCGACCAGTTCGCCGAAGCTCCGCAGCCCCTTAGTCAGAGCTGATCGCAGCCCGGCTTCATGACTGCCGCCGTCGGGAGTGGGGATGGTGTTGCAATACCAGCTGTAACTGCCGTCAGACCACAAGGGCCAGGCAACCGCCCACTCGACGCGTCCCATTTTTGTCCCGTCGGGGCCGTCGGCAAAATCTTGAGTGCCGGTGAACGCTTCTGCTGTGGCACATTCGCGGCCGCCGATCTGTTCGCACAGATGATCGGCAAGGCCGCCGGGAAACTGGAACACCGCCTCCTGCGGGGTGTCGTCGCCGATCAGTTCGGCAGCGCATTTCCAGCGGATTTCGACCCCGGCGAAAAGATAGGCCTTGGATCGAGCCAGGCGATACAGCCGTTGCGGTTTGAAACGGGCGTGATCGCCGAAAATCTCGGCATCGGGAACGAAGCTGACGGTGGTTCCGCGCCTATTCTGGGTCGCTCCAAGCGCTTCGACCGGGCCAAGCGCCTTGCCCTGCGCGAAACGCTGCCTGAACAACTGCTTGGCGCGGGCGACTTCGACGACGGTTTCGCTCGACAAGGCGTTGACCACCGATATGCCGACGCCGTGCAATCCGCCCGATGTTGCATAGGCCTTGCCCTCGAACTTGCCGCCCGAATGGAGCGTGGTCATGATGACTTCGAGCGCGGATTTGTCGGGAAATTTGGGGTGTGGATCGACAGGAATGCCGCGGCCGTTGTCCGAGATGGTCAGCCGGTTACCGGCATCGAGAGTGACTTCGATGCGGGTCGCGTGCCCAGCGACCGCCTCATCCATACTATTGTCGAGCACTTCGGCAGCCAGATGGTGCAGCGCGCGTTCATCGGTCCCGCCGACATACATGCCGGGGCGACGGCGCACGGGCTCCAGCCCTTCGAGAACCTCGATTGCTGAGGCATCATAATCCTGCCCCCCCTTGGGCAGTGTCGCAAAAAGATCGTCAGCCATGCCGTTTCTATAGGAGGTGCCGAGTCAGCCGCGCAAGCGTCATGTCCTGCCTTTGTTCACGATATCCGCCGACGGGCCGGTCTGAACGATCAGGCCACTTACCGGACCCGCGGCCCACCGAACGGCGGCGGGGGCGGTGGGCGGCGGGTTCCGCGCGGCAGCTGGGCCTGAAACGCACGACCGCAATGATCGACGCAATAAGGATAACCGGGATTGACCGGCAGCCCGCAGAAATGAAAATCGGCCTCCCCGGGATGGCCCATCGGCCAGCGGCAGATCCGTTCGTTCAAATCGAGCAGGCTGGTCTTGCTGGCGATTTCGGGGCTCGGTTTCGCCGGGACACGGCGGCGCGGCGGCGCGGGTGGGATCGGTGCCTGCTGGTCGCCCGGACCCTGACGGATGAAGCCGCCAGGTCCGATCGACACCATTTTCGGGGCATCAGGTTTCACCGGTGCGGCGACCACCGGGGTTTCTTCGCCGTCGACAGTCTCTTCGACATCGTCGAGTTCGACGATCGGTGCCGCTACAGGGTCAGGCTTGGGTTCGGGGCGCGGTTCGGGCTTCGCGGCAACTGGTGCGGGATCGGGCGCGCGCCGGGGTGCAACTGGGCGGGGCGCCCGTTCCGTTATCGGCTTGGCTACAGGCTTGGCTGCGCCATCGTCGCCCGCCTTGACCGGCGAAGGACGCGATTTGAGGTCGAGACGATGTGCCTTGCCGATCACGGCGTTGCGGCTGACTCCGCCGAGCTGTTCGGCAATCTGGCTGGCGGTCAGGCCGTTTTCCCACAGTTTCCTGAGGGTTTCGATACGTTCATCGGTCCACGACATAGGGTGTTGATCAATCCATCGTCATCGGGCGGCGGGGCCATTGTCCCACTATCCGGGTTGCAGCTTGCATGAGCACGGCGAAGCCGATAGTCGAAACGCACATGAACGACCAGTCCCAAAGCATTAGCGCCGCCCCTCCTGTTTCCCGAAGGATGCAGGAGCCTGGCGAAGCAGTGATCCAGCGGATCAATTGGGGTGGTCTGTCTGCCCTCTATGTGAAGGAGGTGCGGCGTTTCTTCAAGGTGCACACCCAGACAATCTGGGCGCCGGCAGTAACGACTTTGCTTTATCTGGTGATTTTCACGGTCGCGCTGGGCAGTGCGCGGGCTAATGTCCTGGGCGTACCGTTTGTCGATTTCATCGCGCCGGGACTGATCGCTATGGCGATGATCCAGAATAGCTTTGCCAACTCATCATTCTCGTTGCTGGTCGGCAAAATCCAGGGGACGATCATCGATTATCTGATGCCGCCATTGTCCGAATTCGAGCTTTTGGTAGCGATGGTCGGTGCGTCGGTGACGCGTGCCATACTCGTCGGCCTTGCGGTGTGGTTTGCCATGCTTTTGTGGCCGGGTGTCACAGTCGACGTGCAGCATTTCTGGGCGGTCGCTGTCTTCGGGCTGCTCGGCGCAACCATGCTGGCCTTCCTCGGTCTGCTCACGTCGATCTGGGCGGAAAAATTCGATCATGCAGCCGCGATCAGCAACTTCGTGGTGGCGCCGCTGGCGCTGTTGTCCGGCACATTCTATTCGGTTGACCGGTTGAGCCCGCTGTTCAACGCCATCAGCCATGCCAATCCGTTTTTCTACGCGATCTCGGGTTTCCGCTACGGATTTATCGGCGCGGCGGATTCGCCGGTGTTGCTCGGCGCAATGCTCTTGCTCGGCGTCAATATCGCGCTCGCCGTCGCTTGCTATATGCTGTTGCGATCCGGATGGAAGCTCAAACCCTGATCTTCAAAACCCTGATGTTCAATGGCGATGGTGGGCGCGCAATCGGTATCGGCCGTCTTCGAACTCATCGAACAAATCGTCGATCCCCGGATGGTCCACCGGGCCTGCGCCGCTATCGCCCACCAGATTCTGCTGGCTGACATAGGCGACATAGGTTGAGTCGTCATTCTCGGCGAGCAGATGATAAAATGGCTGATCGCGACGTGGCCGGATGTCCTCGGGAATGGCGTCATACCACTCATCGCTATTGGCAAAAATCGGGTCGACATCGAAAATGACGCCGCGAAAATCGAACATCCGATGCCTGACAACGTCGCCGACACCAAAACGTGCGGAAACGATAGCGGGTGCGCCGTCAATCGGGCGATGCGGATCAAAGCGTGGATGAGTGGTCACGGAACAATATCTAGTCGCTTTGGTGCGAAGCTCAAGGGGGGCGGCAATCGACGGCATGCACACAGCAGCATTTCGGTCGGCGGTCATGCCGGATTGTGTGAGCGCGCTTGGCAATGGGGATTAGTTTCGCTAATGGCCCGCTTCCGACCAGTCAGGGCGTCAAGTCCACCGGCAATCATCTCGCGG